>NZ_QUMG01000024.1:0-68033 GCF_003482095.1 Blautia sp. OF09-25XD | reverse complement strand
TCGCTCGATAATCGAGTAGACTTACACCTCACAATGTAAGCCCCTCACAGAACCGTACGTGCGGCTTTGCCGCATACGGCTCTTCATAATAATATTTACAGTTTCAAAACAAGCTGACATAAATCTTTGGCATTTCCAATGGATAATATTTCAGCATTTCAATGAATCCTTCTCTTGTATAACTCTTTCTGTCACTTCGTCTGTTCAGCACCTTAAACAGAAGTTGCTTCATATTTTTTAACTAAATATCTATAAATGAGCAAATACCGAAAAGTGCACAAAACTCATAATTTATTGTGCGCATTATGCGGACAATAAATTGTTTAATCCTCTTAATGTCCGTGTATAGCAGATTTGTTTGTGCAGTTTTTCAAATTTGCTCATTTATAGTAAATATGCATTCTTTATTTTCATCTCCTAACACAACAATTTTCCCATCCACATCATAAACATAAAAATCATGCACAAATTTCGCCAATCCGCATTCTTTCAATTCATCCGCAATTTGCTGCGCTTTCTCCCGCGTAATCTCTTCCTGATGCAAATATCCAACATGCACTTCATACTCAAATCCTCTTTTTTCAAAGAACTCCAAAAGCTCTTTCTGCACTTCCTGCGGATTTTTTCCTGCCTGTCTGATTTTTGCTAGATCTGTATTTATTTTTATTCTGGATCTCTTTTGAATCATTTGTTTTCCTCTTTTCCTGGCTGTTTAACCTACTCTGCCGTAAAGGTTTCGTCCTTGAAAAGTTCTGCCCAGGCAACAACTTCATCTGCATCAACAATCATCCCGCCTAAGCCAAGATTTGCGTAAAAATACTTCTCAGCTTCGTTGTATCCGCCAACAGTCCATTCATATTCATCTTTTGCACTTTTCCATAC
Source organism: Blautia sp. OF09-25XD (assembly GCF_003482095.1). Taxonomy (NCBI): domain Bacteria; kingdom Bacillati; phylum Bacillota; class Clostridia; order Lachnospirales; family Lachnospiraceae; genus Blautia; species Blautia sp. OF09-25XD. The sequence goes on along the minus strand of NZ_QUMG01000024.1, from coordinate 67,151 downwards.
CAAAAAACACCATGTGCCATCCTTTGGCAATCCTTTTTCCGAAACAAGATGCCATTTTTGTACACTCAAATTAAAATTCATTTTCTTCCCTCCTCTGCGTATTGAAACTTTTTTGAATAACAATCACAAAAAATATCTACTTAGTCAAAGTGGATATTCTCAATCCGCTTCGCTGCTTGCTTGATTCGATTAAATGAGACTGTCGCGATCTGTATAAGCACTAAGACTGTTTCTTTGTATCATCACAATTTTCTTACTCAAATTATGTCGCACTTTCCGTTATTCTGCAAGCGAAAACAAGAAATTTCTCTACAACTTTATCACAATACTGTTCTCATATTTTCCACCATAAAGTATTTCTCTTCTGTCCGCCTAATTTGTTCTGATGCATTTTATTCTGCATAATATTCTTCCCCTGTATCCAGGCAAATCACCGCCAGTCTTCCATTATTTCCGCCTGCTCCGCAGTCAATCGCAATGTGATTATTTTTCTTAAAGATATATCCGGGTCTGCTGTTTCCAAGAATATTCTGCGTAGGGGTGTGCCCGCTTACCACAGTAATGTTTTTGAAATATGTGATGTCAAAATCGGTTCTTTTCCACACAAGTTCCTCCACAGAATACTCCTCAAGCTGCCTTGATTCCGAAAAATGTTCCAGCCCTGCGTGAATCAGCCAATATTCCCCATTATTTATGATTTTCTTCCCATACGGACGAAATGCTTCTATATATTCCACTACCTGTCGACGCTCTTCCTGCGGAAGTTTCAAGAACTCCTGAATTGTGCTGATTCCGCCGTTCAACGTCCATTCTGCAAAGGACTGACGTGCCTGTGATGACAGTTTATGAAGAAATTCCTTCGAAAGTTCCGGTACCAGAAGTTTCAGACAAGGAAGAGCCATGAGCTCATGGTTGCCCATAATGGGAATGATATTAGGGTTTGCCATCATATATTTCAAGGTATTCATGGAATCCGGCCCCCGGTCGACTACGTCACCAAGTACATAGAGTATATCATCTTTTCCAAGGGGTATCTGCTCCATCAGGTTCCTGAACAGCTCATATTGTCCGTGAATATCACTCATCGCATAAATCATTTACTTTTTTCCATCTCTCTTACAAGATCACAAAGTTCTTCTTCCCAGTCGCTGATTTCCGAATACCAGATACATCCATACACACCTGGAAGTTTCATATTTCTTGAGGAACATACGATAATGTTGGTTTGATTTCCCTGCGCCTGCAGAATCTGAACTAATTTTTCTCCCGCTTCTGTGTCGCTGATGGCTCCTGACCTCATTGGAAAATGCATATCTGTGATGATCAGATTGAACGGCTCTCCTGCGTTTTCTGCATCTTTCAACATTTTCAGACCATCTTCCACATTAGACACCTGCTCAACCGATGCCACACCACAGCGATTACCTAAGATTTTTCGAATTGCATTTGCCTTATAAACACTGTCCTCGAAGTTCAGAACTTTCATATTCTACAGCCGTCCCTCTCATTTTTGTTGTTTGTGCTTTTCATACGCTCGTATCTTCTGTTCGCTTTTGTGTTCTTTCAGAACACCATTTAGATTCTATTTTCTACTTCCAAGCACCATATTGAATGCATCATAATTCTGCGTGTTGTTTCTGCCGCAGAACACCGCATATTCTATCGTTTCGAAATAGGATGCATATTTTTCCTGTACACTCCGAAATGCCCGTGCTACAATTCTCGGCGGGTTGCAGAAAGCGCCACAGCCAAACGCGCCTAAAATCAGAACTTCCGCTCCGTTCGATGCTGCCGCCTGAAAAACACGTTCCAGTCTTTGCATCTGAAGTTCGTACAGTGCTTTCTCATTAATCTTAACCGGCGCATTTCCTGCGGACGGGTTCATGGCATTGCTTGGTTTCTTTCGGAGGTTCGGGGCCGCACAGGTAATGATGTCTACCTGATACCAGTCTTTTTCTTCCATTCGTTCCGGTGCAGAGGTGTCGGTCTTAAATACGACGACTTCTGGTGTATACAGCAGATCATCATTGTAGCGTGGATCGCCTGCTTTCCGATGCGGTTGATAGAACTGATGCCACATCGTTTTTGTATCCAGGCATGGATAAAGTGTGCTGCATCGGCAAAGGCATTCTTCCTGTGCCGTACTTCCCCGTGTTACACCGCCGCCGGGATTAGTTGCAGATGCAAAATTCAGGACGCAGACTCGCTTTCCGGCTTTTGCGTATGCAGAGGCGGCTTCGAAGCTTCTTTTAGATGAAACAATCGTTTTGCAAGATGATTTTCCAGGTTCTGGAAGTGCAATTGCCTGCGATGGAACATACAGCTTTTGGTTCTGAATCGAAAACTGAACTGCCTGCTGGAGCTTCTGGTTTGCTTTTATCAAATCCATGGAGTCCTGAAAGATCGCGATATTATTACTTCTTCTATCCATTGCAATTCTCCTCTCGTATCCCAGTCACACAATGCTGTTCTGCTGAAAATTATACACCTTATCCTCCAACTTCGTTCAGGCTTTTACATAGTCCGCATCGATAAAGCAGCCCCTTGCCTGTCGAAATGCACCTGGCTGCTTGCCGCCTTCCGTGGCATATAATCCTGTATCCCAGCAGCCTGCTGATAAGCTGTTGTCTTTCAGGATCAATAAGCATACCTCGAAGTCATTTGGATAATCGCCATCCTTTATGTAGTGGAACCCGGTGAATGTAACGCGAATATTCTCTGCCATGTTTGCTGTCTTTTCTTCCATCTTTTTTCTCCTCATGGTAGGCTTTTTCTTTTGAATATTGCCATTTTATCTCATATCGAACGGAAAATGTTGACAGAAACTTGTCCGTATATAAAATTCAGGGCAATATCTCTGCCCTGAATTTTATAACAAATTGTAACTATTCAGAGCCCCATCCCGATTCCGCTTACGCTGCATCTCTTCTTCCATCACACAACACTGTTTTAAATGAAATGCAATCCCATACTGCACCATTTTTTTATAGCCCTCCCGCCACAGTGTCTGCGTATAATCTTTATCCCGAATCTGCTCCAATGCCTTCCGGCAATCTCTCTCCAGATCTTTTTTCTCATCTGTATACTTCACTTCTATCACAATTCCTGTTTCTGCATTTCCCGTTTCAATCACAATATCGCTGAATCCTTCTCCCGATTCTCGATTGGAAGATACACGCCAGTCATTTTTATAGCTTAAGATTCCAAGCAGAATTCCATGATAGAAATTTTCTTTCAGTGATTTCCGCACAAAGGTATCGCGTACGCTGACCGTCATCTGCAAATACAAATTCAAAAGGCTTTCCACCTCTGCTGCTTCTCCGTCAAAAAGTGCCTGGCAGAACTGTTCTACCATTTTTCCGTCTTTTTTTACTTCCTGCTGAAACAGTGTAAGAATCCGTTCTGTTATGATATTTCGAATTTCCCGGTTTGGAATTGCTAGGCAATAGCGGCCATTACTTTCTCTTCCGCGCTGCGTCAGGTATCCTGTCATGAAAAGTGTACTCCACAGGTGATCCATGGTCGAATACAGGTCATTGTAGGTAACCATTTCGTCGATTTGTTTGATCACTGTTTTTCCATTTACCAGCCATTCCAGTTCTGTTTTTGTGAGCATATCCGGTTCATTGATACTGTCGATAAAATGATGAATCACACTGTTCCCGCTTGTATTCATCCAGTAATTTTCCGGCTCGACCTCTGGATTATGGATATGATCATTGCAGTAATTCACAACATCCCATGGACAGTACACATCTGCTTTTCCGAATCGGTATCCGTCATACCATTCTTTTACCTCGTCATATCGGTCATCCATTTCATAGTCATGTAGCATGGTCTTTACTTCTTCATCTGTAAAACCGAAGGTTTCATCAAATTCTGTATTTGTAATCGAATATACTTTGAAATTGTTCAGTCCGGTAAAGATGCTTTCTTTTGCAATTCGCAGGCAGCCCGTCAAAACAGCAAAGGCAAGACTGCTGTTTGTCTTTAGAACATTTCCGAACATATTTCGAAGCAGCAATACCATTTCATCATAATATCCATTTTCATGGGCTTTTGCCATCGGAACATCGTATTCGTCAATCAGGACAACCACTTGCTGTTCATAGTGAACTTCCAACAGTTCTGTCAGTTCCTGAAGACTGCTGGTAATGGTGTCTTCTTCCATATTTCTTGTCAGAAGTTCTGAAAAAAGTGCTTTATCAACCCGGCTCAATTTGTCACTTTCCAGAAGAAATTGAAATCTTCTTGCCTCACGATTGATTGTTTTTATGAGCTGCGCACGGGCTTTTTCATAGGAATCGGCATCAATTCCTTTTAAGCTGATGGAAATAACGGGATATTTTCCCATATATTGTTCACAAATCTCTGTATTCTTATAAATCTTCAAGCCGTCAAAAAGTGCTGGATCCGTTCCAATTTCAAAGAAATGCTGAATCATACTCATATTCAGGGATTTTCCAAAACGGCGTGGGCGCGTAAAAAGCGTGACCTCACTTCCGTTATTTAAAATCTGTTCTACAAGGGAAGTTTTATCTACATAATAGTAATTTCCATTGCGAATCTTTTTAAAGTTGTCAATCCCGGTCGGGAGTTTTGGTTTTCTCATCTTGAAACCTTCCTTTCCAACTTTTGCGGCTTTTAACACCTGCGACTGTGCTTATGTTCTGATCTCTATTTTAGCTGGTTTTATTTGCTTTGGCAATGGTTCTTATCGGTTTCTAATCTGTCCAATTTTTTATGATCTTATATTGGCTCCTGTCACTAAAAAGAGCTGAATAGGAAAGCAAAATAAAAGCATTAAACTTTTCCTATTTAAATAATTTAATTAAAAATTTATATTACTTAATTATAAATATTAATCCCAAAGCCAATCATTTACATTTCCTTCATAATTTCCATTTGAATCCCAAGAATCACCAGTTGAAGGATTATAAGAACCTTCAGTTCTATTTCCGTTACTATCTTCTTGCCAAAGATTAATATTATCAGAACTTCCATAATAACTTCCACCAGATGAACTCGATCCACCATTGTAATCATTTCCAGAACTAGAATCATAGCTAGAACCACCAGAATAATCAGAGCTTGAGCTTCCGCCACTGTAACTATAATCATTACTGTCGTCATAGTAACTAGAACCACTTGAAGATGATCCGGAACTTTGTTCAGCAGCTTCTTCGGCAGCTTTTCTTTCTGCTTCTTCCTGAGCAGCTTTAGCAGCAGCCTCTTCTTCTGCTTTCTTCTTTGCTTCCTCTTCAGCTTTCTTTTTAGCCTCTTCTTCAGCTTTCTTACGAGCTTCTTCCTCGGATTTTTCAATAGCAGTTACTCTATCATTGTATTTTGTTACATAATCATCAATCGTACTGTTATATTTGTCAAAGCTGTCCTGCTCAACGGTATTATAATTTTCGAAGTCATTTTTCAAGATATCTTTGAATGTCGTAAATTCGCTGGTAGCGTTTTTGAGTGCTTCCTTATCGTCCACTTTTTCAACATCATCACCAATTTTATCCGCAATTATTTTGATCGTGTCGTCATATTCGGAGACAAAGGAATTCTTCATCTGCGCAATAATTTTTTCATAGTGTGCAGAACATTCCTCATAATCGCCTTCTGTCTTTTTATACTTTTCCGCACTCTCCATCTCTTGTTTCAATGCTTCCAGTTTTTTATTTCTGTCTTCTTCTTTTTCAAATCTCTGATATTCCCCATCAATCTCACTGTTTTTTGTCTCAATTGCCTGTAAGCGAAGCTCCTCCTGATGACGGTCATACGCTTTCTTTGCAAAAACTCCGATGACACAAATGCAGACAATCGCAATACCAATTACAGCAAGCATGATGACTGTCTTTTTGTTTTTGTTCTTTGTTTCCATCTCGAAACACTCCTCCTTTTTCTTTCTGTTTCCCGAAAAATCCATGTTTTCTATGTTCTTTTCCATATTTTTATTGATTTTTCGTTACTCATTTTTTCATCACATTCATTATATCGCAGCTCGTTTTTCTTTACTATTTCTTTTTATGTAATTTCCAAAAAATCCTCACTCTTTGATTTCACAAGATTTTAAAATAACACTTTCCTTCCATCTTATCTTACGTGATGTTGAAATACCCCGGAACACAGTTCATCTCTTCCTGCTCCGGGGTATTGCTTAATCTAATTCAGCCACTTTAAAGCTCTTCAAAATGCGAATCACCTGTTCTTCTTCTTTTTCTGTAAATGTACCGTCTGGTGCTTCTGCGATAAATGCAACTGGTGTCGGATAGTCAAAAGAAAATTCGTCTACGTCCCCAGCCTGACCTGCAAATTCAATCTCGCCAAGACGGGATGTCGGTATCACTGCGAACAACGTGCTGTCTACAGGAACATAATCATCATCAATGCCAGCCATCATCTCGCCTGTGATATGTACTCGTGCTACCATAAATTCGCCAAGATCTGAACAGTCACGATCGGTTCCCCATGGATATCCAGGCACGAAATTAGAAGTGTCTGCCTGTGAAACCTGTGCCTTCAGCATATCACGCGAATAGCCGCCAAGCGCGCCTTGGCAGTACCAAAACGAAACGGTAACACCTCTCTCGTTTGTCAGAACAACGTTTTCTCTGACCGCATCCATGGAACCGCCAACTTCCTCCGTCTGAATTTCCCAGCCTTTTGGGATTTCAAACTGGAATGCCGTGCTGTCACACTGATTTACTTCTCCATACCGTGTAACATAGATATCTCCCTGCTCTCCAGTTTCCGTCCATTCCATATCCTTCTGCCAGTCTGCACTTGACTCCCAGTGTTTTGACCAGATTGGATCAAAGGTCCGGTCAAAAAGATCTGTTTCCTGCATTTTTTTATCAATGACCGGGATATCAACCACTGCTTTTCCTTTGATTCTCGGGCTGATGGAAAGCTCCAGTGAGCCCGCATATCCACCCAGGTCGTCCTTCATGGATACCTTTGCCTGGCCTTCTGCTTTTCCAACTGCTCCGCCGGAAAGATTCAGGCCAGCGCTGTCATATAATTTTGCGCTCAGCCGGATGTCAATGTATGCTTCCAGCCTTCCGTTCACCTCAACCGTACTCCACTCAAGTCCGTCTGAATTCAGATTTCCTTCTTTGACTTCTTCTACTTTGCCTGTTCTGCTGTCATACTGGAATCCCAGGGTGCTGTCGGCTGTTGCACCGTAAGAGCTGTGAATGCCGCCCTCCAGACTTCCCGCTGCCCCGACAACGGCTTCCATATGATTTGTAATAACAATCGGTACAATACCGGCGTTGAACTCGATATTCGGCAGTTTTCGTTCGTAAACGGTTTTTTCCTTTTCAAATTCTTTCTCGCTGTTTGCGCCGCATTCCAGGGAAATACCGGCTTTGCTCCTTACTGCAATTCCACACTGGACTTCACCGTCTTCGATATCAATCTGAAGTTCCAGCCAGCATCCCCATCCTGCCTCTCCTGAAAACTGAACGGGTTCTTCTTCAACATTGATTGAGACACTGTAATCGTAATCACTGTTTTCTTCCTCTGTCTCTTCTTCCGATTCATCTTCGGACAGTCTTTTAATAATATAAGCGCTGTTATTTCCTGTTTCACTTGCACCATCCTCCGTCAGCCGGAACTGTTTGATAATATGTGCCTTTTCGAATACATCCAGCAGGGTCGCTGGCTCTGTTTCTACCCGGTAACCCTGATTCGTTTTTTCTATCTGCACTACTTTTCGAATAAATCCAGAAGGCGCTGCACTGATTTCTCCCGCAACAAGAACATCTCCGGTCTGGTAACCAGGATCTTTTTCAAAGGTGAGACTGTTGTCAGAAACTTCCGTTGGCTGATCTTCTGATTTCATCTCATTGGTAATCACCTTTACATTGTCTTTTACAATGATGTCAGGATCATCCGTACTGTTTTCTGCTGTGCTCTCATCCGATGTGCTGTTTTCCGATACACTTGTATTCTGTTCTTCCGGATTCTGTTCCGGCTTTGTACTCTTCTGTGTATTTTGAGCTGCAAAAATTCCAAACAGAATCAATGCCAGAATGATTGTGCCTGCCAATACTGCGCGGATCCATTTTTTCATCTGTACCTGCTCCTTATTCTGCCTGTCAAAGCGGATATTCGCAATCCGCTTCGCCACTTACTTGATTCGTTTAAAATGTGGTGCATCAGATTTACTGATTCACCACATTTTAAACTTCTTTGTATTACGGAGTTACCGTTTCATCTTCTGCCACGTTTTCATCATCTGGCTCTGATTCTGATTTGGATACTGCTTCACCAGGTTCTGCTACTTCCGACTCCGAAATCACGCTCTCTGCAGTTGTTTCCGGTAATGGAGTTTCCTCAACAACCACTTTCTGCTCTGGCTGTTTTTTGTTTCGTACCTTTCCAGCGTACATTTCAATCTCTTCTGTGTCATCCACATCATCCATTTCCTGATCAATTCCACCGATGGTGTATGGGTCATTCTGATATTCAAGCGTGTTTACAGATTTAATGGTTTTGGTCGCTCCATCGAAATCGAAAACATGCCATAAGGTTCCTGGCTGATTTGTCGGAATCGTGTATGTTGCAATGTTTTTGCCTTCGAGGTAAACCTGAACTTTTGCTCCGGAAAGAGACATTTCATTGGCCACTTCACTGTAACTGTTGGTATAATCGTGTACGAAATAGCTGAACTTTTCGTCTGCTTTTACGTTACGTACTGTAATGGTTTCCGGACCATAACTACTTGTATCATCTACGTCTAAGTTTCCAACAGAATTTCCTTCGAAATCTGTCTGTCCGAACCAGATATGATACGGTTTGTCCGACGAGTAGCATGCAAGATGAGAATCCAGATCCCACGGCTCTTCGCCCCAGGTTAATACGATGCGGAGTTCTCCTGCGGTTTCACCGTCCCCATCTCCCGGTACAAGAACAATATTTGCTGTTTCAATCTGGTCTCCCGCTACTGTGATATTTTTGTAATTCGTCACATAGCCTTCTTTGCTGATTTCAAGCGTATAATTTCCATTTTCCATTGAAAGAGTATAGTCTGCATTTTCAAATACTCCTTCTGTCACAGCATCACCCGTTTGATTGTTCCAGCCTTTGCGTACAATGTAGGCTGTTTCTGTAATACCATCTCCCGTGACTGCATCGGTTATCGTTCCCTCTACAGAACCTGTATTAAAATCATCATGGCGCTCCACCATATAGATATCTTCTACATATCTGATTTCACTTTTCTGAACCAGAACTTCCGCAACCTTGTACGTCTGATAAGACGTTGCGGATACTGTAATTTCATAAGTTCCATCCTGCAGATTTTTGGTGCTGTACTTGCCAAACACATCGGTATAGAGAATTCTTTCTGTTTCTGTTCCTTCCTCTCTCCAGGCTCCAGCTCCTCCTGAAAAAACAGCAATTTCATTTTCTTCTGTTTCAAGGTTCCAGGCTCCATGGCTTCCGCCTCCACTGCCGCCTCCGGCTACGCTGTTTCCACCATTGCCGCTGCCTGCTCTGACTTTTCTGGAAATTCTGACTCTCGCGTTTTCTATCGGCAAACGTGTTTTGCTCGAGTAAACATATCCTGTGATACCGCCGCTGGCGTACGTACATTTTTCAACGCGGACTCCATTTTCCTTATGCATTTTTATTCTCAAGTTGTTGTTTTCATCATTTTGAAGCGGTTTGAATTCCAGATCAAAATCGAAATATTTCTTCAATACATCTCCAAGCAGGGAATCTGTATCGAGTCCATTTGTTGAGTATGGATATACCTTGATATCCTCGCATGCGAGACTTCCATTTTCTAAATCATGGTATGCAAATTCTGCCTCAACGCCTAAGCCTAAATCTGCATAATAGCCTGCTAAATCAAAAACACTGTACAAAGTCAACAGACCTTTTATGCCAATACCGCCTTCCATATTTCCCTTTACCTCAAGGGTATCAACACCATGATGAAAATCGAAAATGCCTCTCCATGTTCCATCTTTATATTCAAATCCCTGTGTTGATTCAACGCTATATGAAATATGTAAGGATCCATCTGTTTTGTATGAACAGAAAAGTACAACATCAAAGGTAAAACCGGTAGCCCCTATTGTAATTGGAAAACGCATTAATTCTACCTGACCACTGTCAGCAAATTCTTTTTCCGCCGTAATATCTTCATTTGCATTTTCCGTGGCAGCAAGTTTAAGTTCATTTACCGAAACACCATTTACTCCAACGTCAACATTTACAACGCACAGAATTTCAGGAATTTCAAAATCAATTTTTCCTTTTCCTTCATCATTCGAACCAATATTAAATTCAAAATTCTTTTCGTAGCCAACATCAATAACACCACCTGCTCCTATATTAGCCTGTGTTGCAATTCCGTATTCATCCGTGTCAGCAGCTCCTCCGATAAGTGCTGTACCGCCTCCGACAAAATCAATTTTGCTGACCACTTCCCATAATTCTGGCTTTATGCATGTCAGAATCAGTTTCTCGCCGTCCTCTGTTACCGTAGTTGCTTTGAGCGCGATACCTGAAATATAACTTCATTCGCAGGAAGGATCATAACACTTCCTTCTCCGATTTTTTCTGTCTCGGTTGTTTTCGGAAGTGTAACTGTATAGGTTCCATCCGCATTCTCTACAACTGTATAATCTGTGATATTTTCCAGTTCTTTTTTCAATACACCATCTACGTACTGTGTATTATCATGCGGCTCTTCACCAATTGTTGTGTCTTCCTGTCTGATTTCATCAATTTCACAGAAAATCGATTTAACATCTTTCTTGGAAAGCAACGCATGCGGCTGGAACTGGTTTTCTGTATTTAATTCCAGAAATCCTTTCCCTACTGCAATTGCTGCTTCATTTTGATATGTAATACTATCCCAATCTGTCCAACTGTTCGTATCATACGAATGTATTCCATTGAATCCCATTGCATGTACTGCCGTATAAGCCGCAAATTCGCGTGTTGCCGGTTCATCTGGATAGAAAAACGGGATATCCTGCTCCAGATCTTCGATATCCGGTGGCGGCAGGATTCCATATTTCTCTGCGATTTCGATTGCTGCTTCATACGCATTTCCTGCCGTATCCGCATAATAATGGTTTAAGGAATCCGGATCTGTATCCAGGTTCATTTCAACCTTTTCAGCGAGCATCTGTACCCACTCACCGCGTGTATATGTTTTGGTGTCGTCCGATGGATCATCTGACTTCACGTAGGTATATTCAACTTTTGCTTTCAGCTCCACGGTAGTCTGATCCACAAGAATATTCTTGGAAAGCTCCATGACCTTTCCTATGTTTACACTTTGTGCTTCTGCTCTTGCCCGTTCCGGAAATACGCCTGCAACGGTGCTTCCCGTCATAATCAGGCACAGAAACCACGCCAACATTTTATTTCTTCTGTTTTTTTTCTTTAGTGCAACAACAACGGCTGCTCCTGCCAGCACCAGCAGTACAACCCAAACAATAATTTTGGTGTTGTCACCCATTTTCGGTGCAGATTTCAGTTTCTCAGCCTTTAAGGACTGGCCATTTTGCTTTGCGTTTCCAGTTCCCTGATCTTTTGTTAATGTCGTTCCGGAATCCTTGCTGCCCGTTGTCGTACCAGGATTCTTCGTGTCATTTGCTACGTTTCCATTTCCTGGCTTTTCATTATCTGTCGGATTCTTTTTGTCATCTCCAGAAGGATTTTCCTTATTTTCATCATCCTTCTTGTCATCTGATGCTTTTACCGTACAAACCGTTGTCAACGTAACGGTTTCTCCAGCCTGCAGAGATTCCATCTTTTTTGTTGTCTCCGCATTTTCGGCCAGCACAAAATTTTCCGGCAAAATATTTTCCAGTGACAGATTCGTTACTGCTGTATCATTTGTATTGGTTACAGTTAAAGTAACTTTGATTTCTTCACCCTGCTGGTAAGTTTCTTTGTCTGTTGTCAAGGCTGCTTCGATTCCATCCTGAAGCAGCGATGCTGCAAGAGCAGGCTGTGTCATCATTCCGGTGCATAAAAGCAGTGCCAGAAAGACAACTTGTAATTTCTTCCACACTTTCATACGTCTTCTCCCTCGTAAATGTAAAATTTCGATCCTTTTTCTCTGAATATCTGCCGCTTATGCTGTCTTCAGGATCCCTGGTGCCTTCCGTCAATGGAAAGGCGGCTTTTCTTGCTCTGCATCTCAATCATTAGCCGAGCAGAGCAACGAACATTTCATTTTCCTCCTTCTTCTGTTGTATTTCTTTTAGTGTAATACATCCTCCCTTTATTTGCAATATATTTTGTCATGCATTTTGCAATGCATATTTCATCATTATTATGCAATACAATAAAACAGACTGGGCTTCCAGTACTCTTTAAAATCAGAATACAGCCAGAAAAAAGCGCACTGAAATAAGCTGTCCCCAAAACAGCTTTTTCTTCATTTTTCGATTTCGCAGATTCGAAAAATTTATTTTTTGTCGAACTTTTTTTGAAACACCTTTGTTATGTTTTATGCTGCCCGTAGTTTCCACATAAGATCCGGAAGCATGCTCCGTTCTTATATTCTCCGGCAGCAGAATGGAGTTTGATATGGCATTTCAGTTAAAAGGCAACCGCAAGGAAACGGAAAACAAAACCATCCGTTTCCCCATTCACCTGATCGATCAGATCGAACAGGCAATTTCCGATTCTGACCAGGACATTACCTTTTCCAGTTTTGTGATTCAGGCGTGTGAGTATGCGCTGGATCACATGGACGCCCCGTCAGAAGAACACAATTAACTTTTATTTTTTTCAAAGCAGATTTTTATGGTTCGATGTGCATTTTCTGGCTGTTCTCTGCTTCTATTTTATCTTACCATGCTTCTTATTTTTTTCAGGACAAGATCCTGTCCTAACTCAACTCCACAACCTCATCATACAGACACACAAACACCTCTTCCACTTCCGCATCTTCATGAAAGTGTCCGAAATACCATTTCTGAAACTCTGTCTCATCCGCCACGCGCTGCAGGTACTGGCGGAGTTCCACCTCATCGTCAGACAGCTCTCCATACCCCATTGCCGCGGCCACATCTCTTGGGGCGGTGTGGGTCAGTATGTAGTCCACCTGGAAATCTTCTTTTTCCAGATTTTTCCATCCTTCTTCGTACTCTTCCCGTGACGGAATTTCTTCCGGGAACCACGAAATTCCCTCCGCGCGGGACATTTTGTCGATGCTGTAAGCACCTCCGAAGGTAAAGAATTTCAGCCCGTCAATCGTAAAGATCTGGCCGCGCATCAGATGGATCATATTGTCCGCAATGATATGCACCTTTCCGCCGTTCCACTGCTCCACAGCGTAGGAGTTCAGCTGTTCGAAGTTCTCATGATTTCCGTCGATAAACAGTGTCGTCACCGGCAGACTTCGGAAAACGGCTCTCGTATTCGCTTCGTATGCTGCAGAAAAGCCGCAGATGCCGACATCTCCGCAGATGATCAGATAGTCATCCCGGGTGTACTCGTCTTCATGCTCGTTAAAATAGCGTACAACTTTTCCAATATCAAAGGTGCCATGGGTATCGCCTGTAATGACAATGCTCATTCTCAGCGTCTCCTCTCGTGTTCTCTGTTTCTGTTCTCTAAAGTATCGCAAAACATCATCCGCAAATTCTGTCCGCTGCTATCGTTTCTTGCAGAGGCACAGACTACGCCGCACTATTCCCGAAAATAAAACACTTCTCCCCGTGCCCGGAACGGCAGCCGGTTTCCTCTCGGAAGCAGAAATGCATGCTCTCGTCTTACCTTCAGGTCATTCTCAATCTCCCCGTCCGTAATAATCAGAATCGGCCCGTCCTTTGGAAAATCGTTCGCCTGTTCCAGACAATCCACGCCCGGCTGCAGTATGGTTCCTCCTCGTCCCGTGACTTTTACCCGGCCGGCAATATCTTCCGGTGCCAGATATCCCGCATCCGTCGCTTTGGCATCGCAGAAAATGATTCTCACGAACGGAACATCTTTCGCTGCGGCATAGCTGGCGATGGAGCCGAGTGCCATACCGATCTGTTTTGCACTCATGGAACCGGACGTGTCCACGACCACACCGAAGGTCCGGCTCTCCAGATCCTGCTCGTAATACGCATATCCTGGCCTTGGAATATCCGGCGTGGCACCCTGCCGTCTGCTCGGCCGCGCATAGGTGCGGTGTTTTTCCAGCGGTGGAAACTGTACATCAAACCACTTCGCCAGCGCGGCATCCCAGGGAATGACCGGCATCGCAAGCGCCCTGATTTCCTGCACCAGCCCGGCCGGCAGGAAACCACGATTGTGCTCCTGATGGTAATCCAATCCCTCCCGCAGTGCGTTTTTCAACAGTTCATCCAGGCTGACCCCGTTTTCTCTTCCAGTAAAATGCGGTCTGTTTCCGTTAAACATATCACCTCTGCCAAAGCCCCGGAAGGTGTTTAGTTTTTTGTACTTCCGGATCTCTTTCACGATCAGATCATAGATACTTTCTGCCGATTTGTTGTGAAGTGTTTCATCATACAACAGCCCATCCGGCGGCATTCTGCCGATCTCCATTTCGTGCAGCCAGTCGTTGATGACGTAGTCGCAGGCGATGTTCCACAAAAAGAAGTCACGCCCATTGCACCGTTTCTGGTGCTGCAGTCCGGCATGGAGATATTCATGCGCGAGAACAAAAATCCACTCTTCCTCCGAAAATCCGCACGACGGATTGGCATAAATGATTCCCTGCTCTGCGTCAACCGCTGCAATATGGATTTCATACCGATGGCACATTTCAATGTCCTCCACAATTTTAAATGCAGCCGCAAGACCTCCAAGCAGCGGATAATGGGACAGGAACCATTCTGCTGCTCTGGAAATGACGGTATTCTTTTTCGTTTTAAGATCGTATCCTCCCGCATCGCAGAGTGCAGATTTGATGGAATGAGTGACTGCATAGGAAAATTTTTCAGCATATGCATTTCTTTCTCCCTTTTTATAAACGATCGGCCGCTCTACCCCGATCATATCCTTTAATTTTTCAGAGTTTGTCCCACAGATCTGCGCACCATTATCCTGGTGCTTCAACAGATATTCATAAATTTTCTGCTCGCTGTTCAGTTTGATCGGATATGCTTCCGCCGGATCTGCGCAGATCGGCTCGCCGAGGCGGATGTCATAAAGGAATCTGGTGATGTAGATATCACAGGCTTTGTTCCAGAGTGCCGGGACAAATTCGCAGTCGGAAGGGATGCTCGCTTTGTCAAAGTGGCCGAACGCCAGGTGCAGAAGGTTGTGTGCCATCACATAGCACCATTGTTCCGGCGACAGGTTCGCCCGCATGTTGACGTAGATATTTCCATCTTTCATAACACAGGCCAGACTTCCTTTTGCATTCAGATGGGAGGGCTTTGCAGTGATGTACCCATCCAGTTGATGGAACAGTGTATTTTTTTCCAGCAAACCAAAGCCGGCCTCCACTCTGCGGTACCCGGCCGGCTTTTCTTCTTCGCGGTAATACCGGCTTCGAACGTATGGCATCCTTTTCTCCTTCCTTTTTTCATCCGACGAGCCGCGGCAGATCACGGATGATTTCCATCATAAACCAGTCCGGCAGTGCCTCCGCTCCATCAGCTGCGACGGTCATCTGGGCGATTTCGAAATTGATGACTGCGAGTTCTTTGATCATGCCCTTGGCGCGGTACGCAAAGGAAAGCATGCCGCCGGAAATTCCCTGTTTGCTTTTCGGCAGTTCTGCAAGCAGTCTGGCGCGGAAGGACTGTGCGAGAAAGTACAGCACATCCCGGTTTTCCGGCTTGTCCGGCCATTTTGCTTTCTGCGCGATAATGTCATCCAGGAGATGTGTGTTGCGCAGTGTTTTTGTGTAAGCAAGAAACATCCCCGCATGCTGTTCCAAGAGGCAGGCGTACGCCATCATTTTTAATGTTTCCTGCGAAATATCCTGCTCCCCGGCCCGGTATTCCTTCAACGCATCGCTCAGCATGTGCCAGGAACGCGGGGTGGAAAACGGTTCTTCGGTTTTCGGCGGTTCGGAAAAGAGGTGATCCGGCCGCTGGATGATATAGTCAATGACCCACGGATGGAGTCCTTCTGCCTGCGCCCACTTGATCCACTGTCCCACATCCGCTTTCAGCTGCACATGGAACATACGGTTTAAAAGGGCGGACGACATCGTTTTTACGATCGCGCTGTCCTCAGCACGGTTTCCTGCTCCGATCACAATGCTTCCCTCCGGAAGATGGTATTCTCCGATCCGCCGCTCATGGATCAGGGAATAGAAGGCTTTCTGCACTTCCTGCGTACAGGCGTTGAGTTCGTCCAGAAACAGGACATACGGCTCTTTTCTGGCGATCATCTTCGGCGGAAGGAATTCCGATGTCTCGCCCCGGATCTGCGGAATGCCGATAATGTCCTCCGGCGCGAGCTGGCTTCCAAGGAGCGACACACACGGCAGGCCGACTTCGTCTGCGAATTTTTCCACTAACGCGGATTTTCCGATGCCGGGCGCACCCCAGATAAAAACCGGCCGCACCGGCGCAACCTGAAGCAATACTTCTAATAATTCATCCTGTGTTACACTGATTGGTAAATGCATCTGATGTACTCCCTTCTGTTTCGATCCTGTGTCTTTTCAAAGCGGATATTCGCAATCCACTTTACCACTTGCTTAATTTGACTAAATCACTTTTTCTGCCCTGCCGTGATCTTACTGTGCTGCATTACAACGTGTCTCACCATATTTCTCTGTATTTTCCAGTTTCACTGTCATATTCCAGCACCGGAATTTTTCCGCTCCGCCAGGTGGTTCCATCGAGATAATAGTGGCTCTGACCGTCGTGCCAGATACCGTCATATGTCCTGTTTCCGCTGATTTTTGCCGTGGAAATGTGGCCTGCAATCACATCCTTATAGAATGCTCCGCGGCTTACCGTTCTTTTCCCCACCATCAGCTCCCTGCTGGTCACGCACAGCCAGTCTTTACCGCCCCATTCGGCAATTCCGGCGTGCACCAGAATCTGGCGTTCTGTTTCATAAAAGTAAGGAAAATGACGCATCCAGGTGATCAGATCCCCCGCATCTTCGAGCATCAGCCGTACTGCTTCTGCATTTCTGGAATCCTCTGAGAGGTGTGCTTCTTTTTCCAGAAACTCTTGAAAATGTTCTTCTTTCAGAAAGCTGTGCAGCGTTTCATAGTCTCCATCTGCATCCGATGCCAGCCATTCCCGGCTGCGATATCGCTCCACACTGCCGATATGCCGGTTGACATCCGCATATTCTTCCAGCCAGTCCAGCAGTGCTTTTTCATGATTTCCCATCAGGGCAATGACTTTTTCCGAACCATATTTTTCCTGCAATGCCCTGACTTTTTCCAGCACCGCCCGGCCATCTGGCCCATAATCTATGTAATCGCCCAACAGAATCAGCTGGTTTTTCCCCGAAAGATCTGTTTTTTTCAGAGCTGCCTCGAATGCCTCCAGAAATCCGTGAATATCCGACATCATATATCGCTTCATTGCTTTTCCTCTGTTTGTTTATACGTAGAAAGTTTCCTTCGTTTCCAGGCAAAGGCATCCCAGTCTTCCATTCTCAAAGCCGCAGCCGCAGTCACACAGATAGACGTTTTCTTTTTTATTCTTCCAGATGGATCCATTTCCCATGTTCTGATGGCCGCAGACGGAAATATATCCATGCACTCCCTCATGAAGAAAAACCTTGTACCACAAATCCCCCATCAGATAATAGTTGTCCAGTTTCCATTTCCCCGGTTCTGCCGTACAGGCATGGGCAAGCAGATACGGCTGACCATCTACCTCGATTTCCACCTGTACCGGCCAGGAAAGGATGCGCTCTGCGAGCTGCTTTAAATCAACTTCCGTCAGGCGTTCCTGTAAAAGATGGAAGGAATTGTACGGATACGGCTGCAGGAGGGCGCGGTCTCTCTCATCCATCCCGTAATAGTGGAAAATGTAATTGGCAAGCCAATGATCGTGGTTGCCGCGGATCACAGTACATTTTTTCCCCAGCTTCAATACCTGAAAATACACGCCCGCCGGGTCTGGATGATCCATGCAGCGGTCAAACAAATCACCAAGCAGATACAGGTGGTCGTCCTCTTTGAGATCAATTTTTTCCAGCAATTTCATGAACCGCCAGCTGTCGTTATGTATATCGGTAATAATATAGTGCATCCAAAATCTCCTTTTCTTTCGCAGCTTTCGTGTCAGCTCCTGCAATCTTCAAAGCTTTTGTTATCCGCTCATTTTTCCCAAAACGGCTTTCCTGCTTGTGTTTTGGCATGTCCTGTTTCAAAAATCTTCCCGCTTGTTCTGCTGGTTCCGAATCCCGGTCTTCTGATACTGGCATCATGGAACGTCTAAAATCGTTCACCCATTGTTGTCCGAACTGTAAAACTCTTCCCCCGTTTCCAGACAGATTGCCGCCAGCCGCCCTCCCGGGAAGCATGCGCCGCAGTCGATCGCAATGTGGTGATATTTTTTATAAATATACCCGGGATTATCATTTTCCGGAATCGTCTGCGTCGGTGTATGTCCTGTTACCAGATTTGTATCCGCAAAGTATTCCTTCTGATAATCTGGTCTGGCCCATACAAGATCGTGCAGGGAATATTCCTCGATCCTCTTTTCCGGTGTGAATCCACCCAGCCCTCCATGCACCAGCAGATACTGTTTTTCTCCCACTGTAAGCTCCTCATACAGACTGAAATCCTCCAGAAAATTCAGTACTTCCTCCCGCATCTCCGAATCCAGCGCCCGAAATTCCCGGATCGTAGCATCACCGCCGTTATACTTCCAGAGAACCAGATTGTCCAGCAGTTCAGCATCCACTTCCTCGATGGCAAGATCTGTGATTTCCTGACAGAGAAACCGCAGACATTCCAGCGCCATCACCTCATGGTTCCCCACGATACAGAACGCATTCGGCATTTCCATCAGTTTCAATATCACCTTAATCGGATGCTCACCCCGGTCTAAAACATCACCAAGAACATAGAGTGTATCTGTATCTTTCAATTCAATTTCTTCCAGCAGCTCCATAAATCTCTCATACTCACCGTGAATATCAGAAATAACGTAAGTAGCCATAAACAGAATCCTCCCTTTTTCATCCATACGAATCTGCATACGTTCTCCATTACCAGCTTATCTTACCATACTTCCTGTTTTTTACCGGACAAACTCTTGTCCCTCCTTTTTTTGCATAATGTACACTCTAGAGCGTGTCTGAAAAAGGCTTTTCGCAAGCTGCGAGTCCCAGTTTGTGGAAATGATTTTTCAGACACGCTCTAATACATCTTCTATTGAACTTTCCTTCATGCGAAATCCCTTTTTCTTGATACTATACCACATCTATTTTTTTCTTCATTGAACTACAAGTTTAATCCTCTTTTTCTTGCTGTTTTCTCGCATTCTATCAGCATTACGCGCTGTTTATACAGCGCCTTTTATTTCTGTACAATTTATTCTCTATATGCAAAAAAGGAACGTTCTATCCAAATCGTTCCTTTTTGTTTGTAGATTATTTTATTTTTCAAATTTCTCAATCACGCACGTATGCGTCTTCGTTTTCTTATCATAAACGCGTATTTGCCGAGTGTACAGTAATGCCCGCGTCCCCCCTTCGTCATCCCACCGTCAGGCGCAAAAAATCTCCCGCCGCACAGAGCCTCTTGCCCTCCGAAACAGTGCCTGTCCGGGGACTTGTGCTCTGTGGGCGGGAGGCCTTTTACACCGTCCGTCCCCTATTTACTTAATACCCCGTCGACCGCCGCTTTCCATCCGGCATATTTTTTCTCCCGGATTTCATCGTCCATCTTCGGTTCATACACACTTCGTTTCATATTTCCCGCGAGCTTCTCCAGATCATACACACCTGCCGAAATACCCGCCATATAAGCCGCTCCAATCCCGGAAAGCTCCTCCGCGTCCGGAATATTTACGCGTTTATTCGTAATATCGCTCTGGAACTGCATCAGATATCCGTTTCGTGTCGGGCCGCCGTCTACACGGAGTTCCTCGATCCGCATGCCGGTATCCTGCTCCATCGCACGGGCAAGGTCGGTGATCTGGTAGGCGATACAGTCGAGAGCCGCTTTTACCACCTCGGCTTTTCCTGTGGTGCGGGTAATTCCGCTGATCGATGCCGTTGCTTTCTCATCCCAGTACGGCGCGCCAAGCCCGGTAAACGCCGGAACCAGATACGTGCGGTCTGCCGGATTTGCCTCCCTTGCCAGTCCTTCCGTCTCTTTTGCCGAAGAAATCAGCTTCAGGTCATCCTTCAGCCAGGTAATCACAGCTCCGGTGTAGTTCAGGTTGCCTTCCAGCACATAGTCCACCTTGCCGCCTCTTCCCCACGCAAGCGAAGTCACAACGCCGTGACTGCTTTTAATCGGCTTGTCTCCAATGTTCATCATCAGCGAAGAACCCGTTCCGTACGTCGCCTTGATCATGCCCGGTTTTAAACAGCCCTGTCCGAACAGAGCCGCATGAGAGTCGCCTAATACACCACAGATCGGAACCGGCTCGGAAAACAATCCTTCCATCGTCGTGGTTCCATACACCGCATCGGAATCGCACACCCTGGCCAGCGCACAAGCCGGAATCCCGAACATCTCGCAGATCTTCTCATCCCACGCCAGTGTTTTCAGATTAAACAACTGCGTTCTCGACGCATTTGAAAAATCCGTCTTAAATGCATGATCTCCCGTCAGCTTGTAAACCAGCCAGCTGTCGATGGTGCCAAGGCAGAGCTCCCCGTCTGCAGCACGTTTCTGTCTTTCTTCTCCGCCGTTTCGAAGCAGCCACGCCATCTTTGCAGCAGGAAAATAAGCCGAAAGCTGCAGACCCGTCGCCTCGCGGATCTCCTCTGCGTGCCCCTGCTCCGCAATCTCCTGCGTAATCCCGCTTGCGCGTCCGCACTGCCATACAATGGCCTCTTCCAGTGGTTCCCCGGTCGCCTTATCCCAGATCGCCGTCGTCTCACGCTGATTGCTGATGCCGATTCCGGCGATTGTTTCCGGTGCAACACCGGACTCTGTCACCAGCGTTTTTACCGTCTGTACTGTATTTCGGTAAATCTCATTCAGATCATGGGACACCCATCCCTTTTCATTGACGATCTGCCGATGCGGCAGGTCGGTACGGCGGAGTAAATGTCCCTCCCCATCAAAGAGCAGCGCTTTCGTTCCCTGCGTGCTCTGGTCAATTCCGATGATATACCTTTTCTCCATTTTTTCAGCTCCATTCCTAAAATTTTATAAATATCCAGATTCCCATCTCGAATAACGCTGAATGCACCCTGTTTTTCAACACACCATGCGTCATTTTCTATTGTCGCAGCATTCACCCTGCCCCTATAGGCAAGATCTTTGGCGATTACCACACATTCCAACATCTTCCGCAGAACGATTTATTCCTGATTATATAGAAAAAGTTCCTGCGTTCCCGGATTTTCTTCCGCCCGGGCACGCAGGAACATGGCATACGCAGACCTGCGGCAGTTTACAGTTCCCTGCGGGCTATCACATTCACCGCTGATTCCATTTCTGATTAAGCCAGTAATTCTTTCGCTTTTTTTGCAATGCCCTCGGCATTCAATCCATAATAGTCAAATACTTCTTTGGAAGTTCCCGTAATCACCGGCGCATCCGGCAGAGACATAGGAATGACTTTGCGCGGGCATTCCGCACCGACCACCTGACTCACCATCGATCCAAGACCGCCGAATGGAGCGTGCTCTTCGATCGAAATGACAACTTTTGCCTTCTTTGCAGCTTCTACCAGGCCCTCTTTGTCCAGCGGTTTCACACAGTACATATCGAGCAGTCCTGCGCTGATTCCCTCTTCTTTCAGCATAGCAGCCGCATCGAGCGCCGGGCGGACCATCTCACCGCAGGCTACCAGTAAAACATCGGTGCCTTCCGAGAGAGCCGTTGCCCTATCCATCTCAAACGGGGTATTTTCTTCGCTGTAAATATCCGCAACGGCATTTCTTCCCACTCGGATATAAGCCGGTTTTTCATCGGTAAGGAGCGCCTCAACCAGTTTTGCTGTCTGGAAGCGGTCGCTCGGCAGATAAACGCGCATGTTCGGAATAGCTGCCATTGCTGCGATGTCCTGTGCAGAATGATGGCTCATGCCGAGTGCACCGTAGCTCACACCGCCGCTGATGCCGATCAGCTTTACATTGGTGTTGGAGTATGCACAGTCAATTTTCGCCTGCTCATAGCTTCTTGTAGAAAGGAAGCACGCCGGAGATGCCGCAAATGCTTTCTTGCCGCATTTTGCAAGACCGGCAGAAACGCTGACCAGATCCTGCTCCGCGATACCCATCTCCACAAACTGCTCCGGATACGCATTTGCAAACGGTGTTAGGGAAGCACTTCCCCTGGAATCGCTGCAGAGCACCACGATATCTTTATCCGTCTTGGCATGTTTCATTAAAACCTCGCAAATGGCCTGTCTGTTTGGAATCTTATTCATGACAATGCCTCCTTTCTCTCATCCAGATCCTTCATGATCTGTTCTACTTCCTCCGGTGTCGGCACTTTATGATGCCACTCCGCCTTATTTTCCATCACAGAAGAACCACAGCCCTTCGTTGTATTTGCAATAATAACCGTCGGTTTTCCCTTGCAGTGTTTCGCCAGCTCAAACGCATGAACGAGCGCGTCCATATCGTTGCCCGGTACGGAAAGAACATTCCATCCGAACGCTGCCCATCTCTCCTCCTGGCTGTCCTGTTTCATGACATCCTCGGTATTTCCGGAGATCTGCAGACGGTTGCGGTCTACGATCGCACAGAGGTTGTCCAGCTTGTAGTTTCCTGCGGACATTGCGCCCTCCCAGATAGATCCTTCTGCCAGCTCGCCGTCACCCATAACGGTGTAAACACGGTAATCTTTTTTATCCATTTTTCCTGCCAGCGCCATTCCCACGCAGACCGGAAGTCCGTGGCCGAGAGAACCGGAGTTCATCTCGATGCCCGGCAGTTTATTATTCGGATGGCCGATGTACGGGCTGCCGAATTTGGAGAATTTTTCGATGACCTCTTCCATCGGGAAGAATCCCTTTGCCGCAAGTACTGCATAATATGCCTCAACGGAATGACCTTTACTCATTACAAAACGGTCGCGGTCCGGGTCGTCCATGTTCTTAGGGCTGATGTTCATCTCTTTAAAATACAGCGCTACAAGCACATCAATGACACTCATGTCACCGCCGATGTGGCCGCCCTTGCCGGAAACTACCATTTCCACTACTTTCTTCCGCAGATCATACGCCAGACAACTCAATTCCTTGTATTCACTCATGATTTTCATTCTCCTCTTAAATATGCTTTGACATCTTCCTCGATCGGATCATATAAATCCGGGGCAATGCCGATGTATTTGCATGCTTCATACAGAACCGGCACAACGTTCTCGTGGATACCGACACAGTGGTGGATGTACGGTCCTTCCACGATTTTTGCCTCGAGGCGTTTCAGGTTCTGTACCTCAACCCATACGTAGGTTCCCTTCGTGTAAGGTCCCTCGACACCTTTTGCATTTCCAAGCAGCAGGGAGTACTCTCCGTTGTCTCCGTCGAAACGCGCCAGTGTCATTTCGCCTAATTTTGCCTGTGCCTCTACAGCTCCCGGATGACTGAATGCCAGAGGATAACCGATCGTCGGTTTTTCCTGTGCAACAGAGATCGGCCACGGTCCGCAGTGCTGCAGCAGCTCGCCGTTCTCGTTGTCCGGGTGGCGTACGGTCCAGTCAGCAAAGAAGCTTCTCTTGTCGTTTCTGCCGGCAGCCTCTACCATCAGAGCGGTGATGGCGCCATGGATATCGGTCTCACAGACAACCGGAATTCCCTCTTCGTTCAGCAGGGAGTTTGCCGCACACGGCATGATGCCGATCTCACCCTGCAGCGCGTTCCAGCACTGGATCGCGATGGCATTGCAGGAATATTTTGCAGCCAGATTTTTCATCGCAACCTTCAGAGCTGCTACATTTTCCAGTTCTTCCGGTTTGATCTTTACACACATATTGGTATTGCAGTATGCAACAACTTTTTCTACCTCGCTGCCCTCTGCTTTTACTTTTTTCATCTCCGCAGTCAGTTCCGGGAGCGGAATCGGGGAAAGCTGAATGTTGAATTTTTCCAGCAGCTCGCCCTCATTGCACATGGTGGACCAGAAATCGAACGGACGCGGTCCGATCTGAAGGATTCTGGTGTGGCGGAAGGTATCTACCACATTACATACAGCAAGGAAATCCTTGATGCCGCGCTCAAATTCCGGATCGGTCAGACGGCAGTTCGTCATATAGGTGAACGGAACACCAAAACGGCGCAGCACTTTTCCGGTTGCGAACAGGCCGCACTGGCTGTCGCGGAGACGCACACCGTTCTCATCCGGTCTCTCATCGCGCGGTCCCCAGAGGAGTACCGGAAGCTCCATTTCCTTTGCCAGTCTTGCACAGACATATTCCGTTCCGAAGTTTCCGTGCGGGAAGAAAATTCCCTTTACGTTTTCACGGCGGAATTTCTCCTGGATTTTCTCACGGTCCGCCTCATCGTAAAACAGACCCTCCTCGTTGATATCTATGATGTCGACAAATTCAACACCGAGCTCTTTTAAATGCTCTCTCGTCAGGTTGGCGTATTTTACGGCATCCGGGGCACTGAAAATGCTTCTTCTCGTAGGTGCAAATCCGATCTTAATTGATTTCATATTCATTTCCTCCACTTAATTTTCTTTAAATTCCGCTAAATTATGTCTTGAATTCCCCTGCTCTTTATGGCTCTTATATTACTAAATTCTTTTGAACTTGTCAACATCTATTCAGCTTTATTAAATCTTTTTTAGTAATTTATACAAAAAAGAATGGATGTTTTTATGCATTTCTTCATATTTCATTTTTTTACAGTTCAGAAGTTGACTTCTTTTTTAATTCATATTAAAATCAATGCATAAGTTTAATATTTTTCAAATAAATACTGAAATAAATTTCAACACCCCGCATGCGCAAAACGCCTGAAAGCACCGTGCGGGCTGATTTTATCGAACAGGAGCTGAACTCTTATGAATATTTCTGCGAAAGAACTGGCAAAGCTGATCAACGTATCGCCTGCCACGGTTTCTATGGTTTTCAATAACAAACCCGGCATCAGTGATGCCACAAGAGAGCTGGTTTTAAAAACTGCAGCCGAGTATGGCTATGCGCCGAAAAAAAATGAAGCCTCCGGCGCTTCCTCCCGCATTATTCAGCTGGTCAATTATAAGAAGCACGGAAAGGTTGCTGCCGACACGCCGTTTTTCTCCCAGCTGACCGAAGGAATCTCCACCGAATGCACCCGCCAGGGCTGTGCGCTTCATATCTCCTATTTTTATGAGACCATGGATATTGACAGCCAGCTCGATGCACTCCGCGCTGTGGACTGTGAGGGCATTCTTCTTCTTGCAACCGAAATGGCTCCGTCCGATTTCCGCAAGTTCCGCGATTTTTCTGTTCCGATCGTTGTCGTGGACTGCTATTACGATGAGCTCGATTACGACTGCGTTCTGATCAACAACATCCAGGGGGCGTTCAACGCCACGAATTATCTGATTCAGTGCGGACACAAAAACGTGGGCTACTTTCACTCGAGCCTCGACATCAGCAACTTCTCCGAACGCGCCGACGGCTACTACAAAGCGCTCCGTGCAAACGGTATCAGCACCTCACATCCATATGTCCACCCGGTTTCCCCGACCTCGGACGAAGGCTACCGCGACATGCTGCGCCTTCTCGAGTCGAAAGCGCCGATCGCGGATGCTTACTTTGCCGATAATGACATCATCGCGGCGGCCGCCATGCGTGCACTGCGTGAAAACGGCTACCGCATCCCGGAGGATGTCTCCATCATCGGCTTTGATGACGTTCCGATGTGCGATATGATGGTTCCGCCGCTTTCCACCATGAAGGTCAGAAAACGCGAGCTTGGCGCCACTGCCGTCCAGCGCCTGCTTGACCGCGTGGCCGATCCGAAACGCGAATGTCTGAAAATGTGCATGGCAACCAAACTGGTGAAGCGCCAGAGTGTTTCCAGACGTTAAAGCTTTTTGGATGAGGCTGTCGTCCAGCGCGTGTCTGAAAAATCATTTCCGCAAGCTGCAAGCCCCACTTTGTGGGAGATTTTGCCCTCATTCGGTTGCCGTAGCGGGTTTAATCCGCCCTCATTCGGACAAAATCTCCCACCACCTGGAACTCGCAGCTTGCGAAAAGCCATTTTCAGACATGCTCTGTACGGCAGCCTCACCTTTTTTATTTTGAAAGGAGTTTTTTTCATGCAATCTGCAAATGACCTGAAACAGCTTTTATTCAGTATCAATCACAAAAGCTATCCCGCCTATAAATCTACCCGCGGTGCCTATCAGTTTCCGCGCTACACACTCTCCATCGACCACGTGCAGGGCGATCCGTTCGCCGCTCCATCGCGCGTCAGCGTTCATATCAGCGGCAAAACCGCTGCGTTTCCGGCTTTTCTCTACGACACATATGAAAAGCGCGTCGCCCTCCAGGATTACCTGCTGCGCCAGTTTGCGCGCGCCATCGCACCGTATTCGTTCCGCGCAAAGGGTTCCGGCAAAAGTGGTCTGCTGGGGATAAGCCGCTGCGGACAGGAAATTCTTGAGCGTACTGCCTATGTTCTGAATCCTTCCGACGGCAGTCTTATCGTCAACATGGAAATCGGCTTTCCGGCTAACGGCCGCACCATCGCCTCGCAGGAGCTGATCCGCATTCTTTTCGACTTTCTTCCCGGCTGCGTAGAAAAATCACTGTTCTACCGTGCTCTGGATCCAAAAGCATGTGCCAATGTCGCCTATCTCTGTGAGGATCAGCAGGCGATCCGTTCCGCATTAAAAGAAAAAGGGCTTACTGCCTTCATCGCCGACGGCTCCATTCTCCCGCGCGAGACCGGTGTTTCCGATCTGCCGATGAAGCACGCCGTTCCGTTTACCTCACCGGAATCCCTGCGCGTTACCCTCGATCTTCCAAACCGCGGACCTGTTTCCGGCATGGGAATTCCACTCGGTGTCACACTGATCGTAGGCGGAGGCTTCCACGGAAAATCTACCCTTCTGCAGGCTCTTGAGCGCGGCGTATACAACCACATCGCCGGGGACGGCCGTGAATATGTCATCACCGATGCAAGCGCCGGAAAGCTCCGCTCCGAGGACTCCAGAAGCATCAGCAACGTCGATATCTCCCTCTTCATCCACAATCTTCCCGGAAAGAGTGATACGACTTCATTCTCGACCGCCGATGCCAGCGGAAGCACCTCGCAGGCTGCCAACGTGATCGAGGGCATCGAATCCGGCACGAGCCTCTTTCTGATCGACGAGGACACGTCCGCCACCAACTTTATGGTGCGCGATGAGCTGATGCAGCGCGTCGTTGCCGACAGCGAGGAACCGATCACACCGTTTATCAGCCGCGTGCGGGATCTGTATGAGAAGCTCGGCATCTCGTCGATTCTCGTTGCCGGAAGCTCCGGTTCTTACTTCCACGTGGCAGACACTGTCATTCAGATGAAAGAATACGTTCCTTATGACATTACGGATCGCGCAAAAACCACAGCCGCGGAATTTCCGCCGTTTACTGCCTCCGTACGCCCTTTTTCCGTTCCAGCCTTCCATCGCTGCCCGCAGCCGGGCAAAGGCCTGACGGGAAGTGACCGCACGAAAGTCAAAGTGATGGGACGGGAATCCATCCTCATCAACAAATCTCTGACGGATCTGCGCGCCGTGGAACAGCTCACGGACAGTGAACAGCTGAACGGGCTGGCTGCGCTTCTTTTAGAAGCAGCGGAGCACAAGATGGACGGTAAGAAAACACTGGTGCAGGTAGTGGATCTGCTGGAAAAACAGATGGATGAAAAAGGCCTCTCTTCGCTTCTCGCCCCGGGAAGGCCAGGCGACCTGGCACGGCCAAGACGGCAGGAAATCTTTGCATTCCTGAACCGGTGCAGGGAACTGCGGTTCTGAGAAAATTTGTAACAATTCAGAGCCATAAAAAATCTTCAGGCAAACCTTGTTCTTTTCAGAATCTATCGGTTTGGCTGAAGATCTTTTTTATCTTTTATTTTTCAATTATTTATTCCCCGCAGATCCGCAGAATCGCCTCCGCGAAGATCACAACGCATTCTTTCAGGCATTCGATTTCCACGAACTCGTCTGCTCCGTGCATACGGTTGTCGACTTCAAGGTCTGCGCATCCAAATGCAACACCGTTTTTCAGATGATGCACATACGTTCCGCCGCCGATCGCAAATGGTTTGCCTGGTTTTCCAGTGACATCCGTGTAGCACTGCAGCAGGGTCTGGACAAACGGGCTGTCGGCCGGGACGTGGTGTGGTGGGAACATTCCGCTGCCTTCCATGGAGAAGCCGCCTTTTTTCATGTTCTGCCCGGCGGTATCGTACAGGTTTTCTTTTGTCGCGCAGATCGGGGCGCGGCAGTCGTAGGAACCGGTCAAGGTTTTACCGTCGTAGTTCATAAGGTCGAGGCTTAAGGTGAGCTCGCCGGACTCTTCATCTGACATGGCGACACCGAGGCCTGCGCCTTTGCCGTCGCCGTGCGGGTAAACTTTTGCAAGGAAACTGATGTCGTTTTTCAGTTCACTCTCTTCCATTCCAACGGATGCGAGAAGCTGCAGCAGTGCGGTCAGTGCGTTGTTACCCATTTCCGGGGTGGATGCGTGGGCGAAGGCACCGCAGGCGGTGATTTTTATATTGCCGTTTTCGGTGTCTTCCAGAACGAAGGAAACGCCGGTCTTCTGCTCAGTCTCGTCAGCGCAGGTTTTCAGGTCTTCTTTTGCCATGCCGGCAAGCTCTGCATATGCTTTGCCTGGTACAACGTTCAGTTTGGTGCCGGCCTGTAAGGATACGAGGCGCACGCCTGTCGTTCCGGCATCGGATGTTTTTTCGAAGTGGCCGCGCATGCCGCCTTTTTCAATGTTGATGACCGGGAATTCGGCATCCGGTGAGAAGGTGCATGGTGCTTCCACTTCTTTCTTATAATAATATTCGAGGTCAGAGCTTCCACACTCCTCGTCGGAACCGAGGACAAGACGGACATTTTTCTTTAATGGGTAACCGAGTTCTTTGACAGCGCGCATTGCGTAGATAGCTGCGATCGCCGGTCCTTTGTCGTCTGCGGTTCCGCGGCCGAACATTTTTCCTTCTTTGATGAGCGGGGTGAATGGATCGGTCTCCTGCCAGCCTTCGCCTGCCGGTACGACATCGAGATGGGCGAGAATATCAAGGCCCTTTTCTTCCTGATTAAAGTCAGCTGCAATCGCGTAGTTGTCGTAGTTGGTTACGGCAAAGCCGTATTTTTCCAGAATTTCGATTCCCTGCGCCAGTGCTTCTGCCGCCGGTGCGCCGAATGGTTTGCCTGGCTCTACCGCCTGTTTTTCGCTTGGAATCCGGATCAGGCTTTTCAGGTCTTCGATCATTTCGGATTCGTGGTTTTCAATATATGTTCTTAATTCTTCTTTCCGCATCGTAACTTCTCCTTTTCTCTTCTCTGGCACCGTCGCAGTGCCGTTCTTTTCCTATCATAGCGCAAAAAGAGCAGAAAATCCACATTTTCTGCTCTTTTTCCAAATAATCATTTGTTTTTGTCCAAATTGACTGTAATTTCATAATAATCACACGGATGCGCCGTAAGCCCCGTCACGCCCTCGCCGGATACCATCGACATTTTGAGGTGTGATGCGAAGAAAAACATGTGGTCATCCAGCAGCGTCTGCGTCATCTCGATGGCCAGTTCGGTTCGTTTTTCGGTATCAAACTCGCCGCTTAACTGCTGCTCCAGCATCTCGAGTGTCTCACTGTAATAACCGCCGCGGTTCTTGGAGGAATCCTGCAGGCAGTGCGTTGTAAAGAAATACTCGGGATCGCCCGTCGGTGCGCTGACAAATGCGCTGACATAAACATCCCAGTTTCCTTTTTTCAGCAGTTCCAGATGATTTGCCGTGCACTGGATCTGTACTTCGATTCCGATTTTCTTCAGCGATGCCTGTGCACTCTCCGCGAGAAGCGGCAGTTCCTGGCGGCTCGGATACGTGAGCCAGCAGATGGTCAGGTGTTTTCCGTCTTTTTCCACGTAGCCGTCGCCGTCCTCATCGGTCCAGCCTGCTTCAGCCAGCAGTTCTCTGGAATACTCAAGATCATAGGACTCCTCCTGCACTTTGCTGTCGCCGAATGCAAAGTAAGAGGGGAACGGGCCTTCCGCCACACTTCCGTTTCCTTCCATCAGCGTATTCACAAAGCCCTCCCGGTCGATCGCTCCGATGACTGCCTCGCGCACGCGGTCGTCCTGCAGCACCTCGGATGATCCGTTGAACTGTCCGAAGAAGGTACGCGACGTATCCGCCGAAGAAATCGTGTATGGTTCATCGCGGAACAGGATCAGATTGGAATACGGCAGGCCGTACGCCGCGTCGAGCTCGCCTGACTGTAACGCCATCGTCATCGTATCGCCGTCGCGGATCGTTTTTACTTCGATCCGGTCGAGCTTTGGCGTTCCGTTCCAGTAATTGTCATTTTTCATGAGTGTCAGTCCCTGATCCGTCTCCACCTGTACTGCGCGGTACGGGCCGGTTCCGGCGACATTGCCGTCATCCGTCACACCTGCCTGCATATCAATGATGCATCCATATGGGTCGGACAGATAATTCAGAAGCGCCGGGACAGGCTGTTCGGTGTGAATCGTTACGATCAGGCCGTCTGCCTCGATGCTCTCAATTTTCAGATCCCCGCGTGCACGGTCATGTACTGCGATCAGATCCTCGAGACATTCTTTGACCGCCTCCGCGTCGAGAGTGCGCCCACTTGTAAAGGAGATGCCTTCATGCAGTGTAATCCGCCATGTTGTATCGTCCACAATCTCATAGCTTTCTGCCAGCCATGGCTCGATCTCCATAGAATCGGAATAATGAAACAGCGTCTCACCGATCCCATAGCGGATACACGCCCAGCCGGAATAGCCGTTGTGCGGGTTGACATCGGACTCGTCGTTTTCGGCGTTGAATGTCGTGTCGCCGTATACGAAAACTTTTTCATCTGTACCATCTGCCGCTGTGCTCTGACAACCGGAAAACAGTACCACCGCCAGAATGCCGCACAAAACATATGCAATTTTTTTCCTTCTGCCGTTCTTTCTCTGCATTCTGTACTTCTCCTGTTTTCGCAAATGGCACCACCATTTCCGCTGTCTGATTTTCTGTTTCAACAGTTTTCTCACAGACTATACTCCATCAACAGTTTCGTATATTCCTCTTTCGGGTACTCCAATACCTCCCGCGTCTCCCCCTGCTCCACGATTTTTCCCTGCCGCATGACAATCACACGGCTGCAGAGTTCCCGCACCAGCGCAAGGTCGTGGCCGATCCACAGCATCGCAAGTTCTTCTTCCCGCTGCAGTTTTTTCAGCAGTTGAACGATCTGCGCCTGTACCGCCGCATCGAGCGCACTCGTTGCCTCGTCGCAGATCAGAAGAGACGGCTGCACAGCAAGAGCCCGCGCAATTGCGGCTCTCTGGCACTCTCCGCCGCTCGTCTCGCGGGGATAGCGTTTCGCCGTTTCCGGGGCAAGCTCCACTTTTTCCAGCAGTTCCGGCAGACGAAGACAGGCTTCTTTCCGGCTCATTCCCTGATTCCGAAAAGCTTCCAGAATCCCGGTTTCGAGCGTCTGCATTGGATCGAAGGAATCCTGCGGGGTCTGGAAGACCATCTGTATTTTCCGGTAAACTTCGCGCTGCCGCCTGCCTTTTCTTCCGAGGATTTCCTCGCCTTCCAACAGAACGCTGCCTGCATCCGCCTGAACCAATCCGGTGATCAGACGGGCCGTCGTGCTTTTTCCGCATCCGCTCTCCCCGATCAGGCCAAGACATTCCCCCGCATCCAGTGTGAAGCTGATGCCGTCCACGGCGGCAAATTCCGTTTCCCGGCCGGTTCCAGCAAAGTTTTTGCTTAAGTTGTTTACTTCCAGCATGTTATGATTATGCATCGTTCTTCCCTCTTCCCGGCACAGCCGCAAGGAGATTTTTTGTATATTCGTCCTTTGGGTGATCGAAAACCGTCCTTGTCTCCCCCTGCTCCACGATGTTTCCATCCTTCAAAACAGCAACCCGGTCTGCCATCTGCTCGAGAACCGCAAGATTGTGCGTCACCAGCACCATCCCCGTCTGCTCTTTCTGCTGCAACGCCTGAAGCTCCCGCAGCACCTGCGCCTGCGAAACCACATCGAGTGCACTCGTCGGCTCGTCCGCCAGAAGAAGCGACGGATGCAGCAGCATTGCGAGCGCAATCCCGACGCGCTGGTTCATGCCGCCGGAGAGCGACGATGGATAGCTGTTCCAGATCGTCTCGCCATCCGAAAGCCCCATATCCGCAAATCGCTGGAGCGTCATATCTTTGATTTCTCTGCGGCTTTTTCTGCCAGACATTCCCCCAGAAATCGGGGTGATGAATCCGCAGCGTTTCTCATGGGCGCGCACGCTTTCACAGATCTGTGCTCCGATTTTCCGGGTCGGACAGAGTGATGCCCCTGTATTCTGGAAAATCATACCAATTTCTGAACCGCACAGACTCCGCAGCTTCTTTTCGGACATGCCCGTCAGCTCCTCTCCGCGAAATGTGATCTGCCCGCCGGTGATGGAACCATTCTTTCCCATCAGCCGCAGGATCGCTCGCAGCAAGGTACTTTTTCCACTGCCCGACTCCCCGGCGATGCCGACGGTTTCTCCTTTTTCGACGGAAAAACAGATGTTATTTAAAATTTGCTCCCCCTCATAACAGACAGAAAGGCCGCTGATTTCCAGCAGTTTTTCGCTCATGTTTTTGCTCCCTTTGTTTCCATTTTCGTTTGCCCCTTATCCCTGATCCACCGTTTTCCGTACCGCCTCACCAAGCAGATTGCAGACAAGAACGGTCAGAAAAATCGCCAGTCCCGGCGCCAGAATGACCCAGGGCGCGGTCTGCAGCATACTCCTTCCGTTGCTCATCATCGCTCCCCACTCCGCCGACGGCGCTTCCGCACCAAGGCCGAGGAAGGACAGACCCGCGATTTCCAGCATCATCGTTCCGATATCAAGCACCGCTGTGACAATCGTCTGCCCCGCAAGATTCGGCAGAATATGGCGTCTGATCATCTTCCATGTTCCGTTTCCTGTAAGGCGCGCCGCCGCGATGAACGGCATGTGTTTCAGTGCCAGCACACGGTTCCGTGCAAGCCGTGCATATTTCGGCCAGGAAACAAGGATCAGCGACACAACGGCTCCCGTCATGCCGCTCTGCAGAACGCCGGAAAATGCGATTGCAAATACCATACCCGGAAAGGCCAGAAAAATATCGGAGATCTGCATCAGAACCGTATCCGTTTTACCTTCCAGCCAGCCGCTGAAAATTCCGGCGAGTGTTCCGATCAGAGCGCTTGCCGCAACGACAAGAAGTGCTGAAAAAATGCTGACCCGCGCGCCGGAGAGAATCCTTGAAAACAGATCTCTTCCATAGCGGTCCGTCCCCATCCAGTGCGCCGCGGACGGCGGAAGAAGGGACAGTTCCAGATTCTGCTCATACGGATCGTACGGTGCCAGATGGGCCGCACACGCGGCAAACAGCAGCAGCGCACCGGCGAGGATGCCATAAAAAAGGATCTTTCTTTTCTGTTCTTTTTTCATCGCATTCCCTCCAGCTTCGCCCGCGGGTCCAGTGCACCCATCATCAGATCAGCAATGAGATGCAGCAGCAGATAGATCGCCGCCATCCACACCAGATATGCCTGAATCACGGGAATATCGTGCATGGAAACGGCATCCACGGCCATTTTTCCGACACCATTCCACATGAAAATCGTCTCAACGATGGCGGTTCCTCCAAGCAGCGAACCGGCGGATAAGAATAGCAGCGTGACCATCCGAAGCAGCACGGATTTTAATACATTTCCAAACAGAATCCGGTTTTCACTTAACCCACGTGCCCGTGCACCCGCCACGTACTCCTGCTCCAGCTCTGCAAGCACGGCAGAACGCACCTGACGGGTGTATTTTGCCGTCATCGAAACCGCAAGCGTCGCCGCCGGAAGCACACAGCTTTTCCATCCCTTTCCCATACTGAGAACCGGAAAAAGATTCCATTTCAGCGAAAAGAAATACAAGAGAAGAAGTGCAGTGAAAAACCCCGGAAACGAATTACCTGCAAAGCAGAACAGGCTGATACTGCGGTCCGCCCATGTATTCTGATATTTTGCACTTAAGATACCGAGCGGAAACGAAAGACAGACCGTCATGGCAAGCGCCAGCGCCGCAAGTGCAATCGTTGCGGGCAGTTTTTCGCAGAAGCTTACAAGCACCGGTTTGCCGGAAACGTACGACTCCCCGAAGTCACCGCGCAGGGCGTTTTTCAGCCATTGCAGGTACTGGACAGCTTTCGGCTCATTCAGTCCCAGCTCCTCCCGCATCGCTTCTTTTTCCGCCTCCGACATCACGCCGCCGCTGCTACTCTCTTTTAAATCCACCGCATCGACCGAGGAAAGTCCCGTCAGCAGAAAAGCGAGAATCGTCACGCCGAGGAATACCGGAATCAGGCGAAGCAGTCGTTTTAACAGATATTTTTTCACAAATACTCCTTTACTGCTTCACGGCACAAATCGAAAACATCGGTGCCGGGTTATAGAACTCGTCTTTTTCCAGATAAATGCGTTTTCCAAGGCTCGTATCAATGCGGATTTCTCCCGCTGTGTTTTCGCACAGCACCGCCACATCGTACGCCGGCCGGTTTTTGCGGCTGATCGGGAGCTGTGATTTGATCCGTTCGCACTCTTCGAGCATCTCGTTTCCAACCTTGAAATGGGCATGCGCCTCCGGAAGTCCCTTCGTATCGGCAACATCTTCTTTTCCGTAATTGGCATCGAAGTTCAGCAGCACACCGCCCGTTTTCAGCACACGCATCCACTCGCCGTAAGCATGCTCCGCATTCGGCAGCGTCCACGTCAGGTTTCGGGAAATGACAACATCGAACGTTTCATCCGCAAACATCGGATTTTCCGCGTCCATGACCTGGAAGCAGCAGTCGGCATTCTCTTCTTCGGCAAGCTGGATTGCATTCTCAATCATCTCCGGTGTCAGGTCGATGCCGAATACCTCGTGGCCCTCTTTTGCCAGCAGGATCGAGAAAAATCCGGCTCCGCAGCCCACATCAAGGATCTTTAACCGTCTTCCCGCCGGGATCTGTTTTTCAATCTCTTTCATCCAGCGCTTCGCAATCGGGTTTGCAAGTTCGGAGCGTCTCTGCTCTAAAAAGCTCTCGCTCCGTTTCTCCCAGTAATGGACAATCTGCTCTTTGCGGTCGTCGTACTCCGGCTCGCGCACAATTCTTCCGTAAGCAACGACAGGGCCCCCTTCTGTTACCTGCAGACTGCCCGTCTGGTACAGCACCACACCGGTGTACTCGGCACGGCACGTCTCACGGAGTTTTCCATTATAATCACGGATCGTTCCGAGCAGTGCGCCCTCTGCAACCATATCGCCCGGTTTCGCCGCCGGATACCACAGGCCGCTTTCCGAAGCCGCCTGATAGCGGACATCCGTCACTTCCATCGGCACGTAGTTCCGCACATCGCGGCGGATCTGATACATCCCGAGACTGCTTAGGATATTGCGCACATCGCGCTTGTCCGAATTGACTTCCTCGGATGTCCATGCGCCCATGCCGCCGCGCTCCAGGAGAATACTTGCAATTCCTCTGGATGCCGCATAGTTGTAAGCTCCGCCCGATGATACCATGGAGCGCACCATGTACGGTACATCCACCTGCTCCGCCATTTTCCGCGAAGTCTCCATCACTTCCTGCGCCGCTTTTCCGGCGTAATAGACGTACGGCGTCAGATCCTCAAAATCGTCGCCGCTGTGGAGGTCGATATAGTAATCTACTTTCGGGAAAACTTCCTTTGTCATCGCCCACGCCAGCCGCTCCATCTCGGTTCCGTTTGGATTGCCCGGAAATACACGGTTCAGGTTTTTGCCATCGGAAAGTCCGAGACTGCCCGCACGGTTTTCAAAAGCAGGACGGTTTAAGACCTTTAAAATCACGATCGTTCCAACCGTTTTTTCCGGCTGAAGCTCCGCTCCCAGTTCCACACAC
The DNA here is from genome assembly GCF_003482095.1 of Blautia sp. OF09-25XD. Taxonomy (NCBI): domain Bacteria; kingdom Bacillati; phylum Bacillota; class Clostridia; order Lachnospirales; family Lachnospiraceae; genus Blautia; species Blautia sp. OF09-25XD. The sequence continues at coordinate 30,976 of NZ_QUMG01000024.1, read as the reverse complement.
GCCTGAATGCCGACGTATTCCCCGGAATGAACGCCGCCAGTGATCAGCATTGTTTTTCCCGGAAGTTTTCCACAGATAATCGTTCCCGGAAGCACGATATCCCCATTCGCAAAGGAGATATCCCCCTGATATTTTTCGCCGCGGCGGACGGTCACATCACCAAGCTGGAAGGACTGCTCTGCGCTTTTTTCCGCGCGCACCAGAAACATCGGGGTCGATGCATAGTTCAGTCTCTCCTCCTCGCTCCAGACGCGCTTCCAGATTTCGGAATCGGTCTGGATGGAACAGACGCCGAGGGATTCGAGCACCTTCGTATCCCACGCCGGCCGTTCCATCGCAGAGAGCGGCACCTGGCGCGCAATGTTTTCCATGCGGTCAATGTCCGTGCACAGATAATGGTCGTCGAGCTGCTGCTCTTCCACTTTCTTCCGGTCTGCCTCGTACGCTTCTTTTTTCTCCTCGTCATAGAGATAACCGTACCAGTTCGCATCAAAATTGAGCAACACGCCGCCCGGTTTCAGGACACGCATCCACTCTTGGTATGCCTGCTCCGGCTTTTCCAGATTCCAGGTCAGATTTCTGGAAATGACAACATCAAAGGTCTCATCCGCAAACTCCAGATTCTGTGCATCCATCCGCTGCAGCGTCACGCGCTCCAGACCGTATTTCGTATATTTTCCCAGATTCTCTTTCGCCTTTTCCAGCATCTCCTCCGTGTAGTCAACAGCCGCCACCGTATAACCTGCCTCCGACAAAATCATCGGGAAGAATCCCGGGCCGGTTCCGATATCGAGAATCTTCATCTCTTCTTTCTTTTTCTCTGGAAACTGCTCCTCTAATACATGCAGCCACGCTTCTCTCTGGCTTCCCGCCAGTTCTTTTTCATTGACCTCAGAATACCCCTCCGCACGGGTTCCCCAGTAGGAGGCAATTTCCTGTAATAATTCCTGTTCCATATCTTCCGCTTCTTTCTTCTTTTTCTTAATTTTCCCGGCGCGGTCGTTCTCCAACCGCTCAAATATCCCTTTACTCTACCAAAAATCGGCCTTTTTCACAAGCCCCCACGGGGGATATTCTTAACGCCGGCGCAGGGTATTCAGGTGATCGGCGGCGCGGATCTGATTATCTGCGGACGTCAGACAACCGACGGCGATACCGCGCAGGTCGGCCCTTTGATTGCGAAACATCTGACGATCCCGCATGCCGCCTGGGTCGCAGAGGTTACCGATGTCACGGATCATTCCATCACCGTCCGTCAGGATCTTGTGAGTGTTTCACAGGTTTCCGAACTCCCTTATCCGTGCCTGATTACCATCGAGTTTCTCGAGCGCGAGCTGATCGACATTCTGTTTCCGGATATTTTTAAAGGAGAACCGTCATTCACTCGGTTCTCCTTTATATTGCCAGAATACCATCAGCTTTCTTGTCGCCGTATCCTCGCTGTATGTATATTTTACGGACCCGAGTCCGTAATAGCTGCAAAGATAGCCGGAAGCCTTATCGAGAAGCTCCGGTCGGGCTTCCATGACCTGTGCCATCAGATCATCGGTGGCAAATTTAAATTCGGAATACTCTTTTGTCTCTTCAATATCCGTCTCCATTTCCCACAGAATCTGCGTCGCATCAAATGTATCCATGTACCGGCCGATCTGGCGGTAATACTCGAGGTCATCTGCATTGCACGCCGGGAGCGGCAGATTCGCATCCGCCTGATGCGTGTCCGAAAATTCCGCATCGGAAACGCAGAGAAAATCGTAGTAGATCAGGTCGTCCGGCAGATTGTACTCGCCGCTCTCGCCCTCTGCGAATACCGGATCGCCCCAGGTTACATCGACGTTGTAATAATTGTCTCCGCACTTTACGATATTCCAGCCGTGCGCCTCGCCGGTGTCTGTCGTTCCCGTCACATAAATGACCGGGATGTCCAGGCGGTTCATCAGATACTGGAACGTTCTGGCATAGCCTGCGCAGACCGTCTGTCCGTTCACAAGTCCGCTGTAGAGTGTCTGATTCTCCGGCGCATCTTTCACATAATCAATCTGCCGGATACATTTTTCAAAGACAGCCTTGATCTTCCCATAGTCATCCATCGAACGGTCGATATCACTTAAGAAATCATTTCCCGCCCCTTCGACCTGGGTCTGGCGGCCTGTGATCTCCTCCGCAGGAATCGTGTATTCCGGAACTACCTCGCAGTAGTTCTTCGGCTCGCCGTATCCCGTGACATGTGATGCTCCGTTGATCCAGCAGTACTCCGGGTAATCCATATAGACCCATCCGTAAACCTCCGCCGTCACATCGGGATCGCCGCCTTTTGTGATGATGGTTTCCTGGTGTTCCGCGATTCCCTGCACCAGTTCGCGGTAAATCATCTGTCTGTTTTCATCGAGCTGGCTGTAATAATACCGCTTCGCCAGCTCCTCCTCATCTGTATTTTCCGCCTGAAACTGTGTTGCGCCATTCTCTGACAGACCATTGTTTTCGTCTGCCGTCTGTGAAGCAGTGCTGCTGTCCGCTCCGCTTCCGTTCTGCGCGGGATCGCTCTCATCAAATTCTCCGAATACCAGATAAGCCGCCAGCAGGACAAGCATAAGCGGAAGCAGCGCCCGCAGCGGTCTCTTCCGTCTTCGTCTGTGTCTTCTCTTTGCCATTCTTCTTTTCTCCCAGATACGTTAAAACGCCGTCACACAGTGCATCCGCCACCTTTTTCTGGTACTCCTTTGTGTTCAGGAGCGCTTCTTCCTCCGGATTTGAGAGGAATCCGCACTCGCAGATCACCAGCACTGCGTCTGTCTTCTTCAGCATGTAATACGTTTTGTTTCCCTTGGCTTTCCTGTGATTCGCCGGATCGAGCCCCGCGACCAGTGCAGCCTGCATGCAGAGCGCCAGTTTTTCGCCTTCTTTTGAATCCGTATAATAAAACACCTGCGCCCCTTTGACCGCCGCATCCGGGTAGCTGTTCTGGTGAATGCTGATCACACAGTCCGGCTTTTTTTCATGAATCAGCTGCACGCGCCGCTGCAGATCCTGCACTTTCGCATTCACGGCTCCCGGATCGGAGAGATCATTCTCCCCTTCCCGCGTCATCACCACAAGGATTCCCTGCTTTTCCAGCTTCTTTTTCAGCAGACGGGCAATCGCAAGGTTGATGTCCTTTTCTTTGACACCGTTTGCCCCGATTTTGCCGGGATCGTCGCCGCCGTGGCCGCTGTCCAGCACCACTACTTTTGTGGCTGCCTTCTGTGCTGCCACCAGCCGTGCGCCCTCGCGGGACAGAACATACGCCGCCGAAAGCAGAATCACCGCCATCAGCCATTCCAGTTTTTTCCCTTTTTCCAAATGAAAAGCCCCCTGCTGCAAATTTCCTTTCTTGGTCATTTTATGCAGCAGCGGGTTAGGTTACAACTCTTATTGCTTCCGGTTACTCTTCCTCATCTTCTTCATCATGCGCGCGATTCGGGATTTCATCCTCTTCTTCGTCGTTGTCATCATCGAGATAATCCGGCTCATTTTCGAGATCGATGACTGCGGAATTTTCGACGATTTCGTCTTCTTCCTCTGCTTCTTCTGCGGTATCTTCACTGCCTGGCTCTGCGGCTGTTTCTTTTGCCTCTCCGGGAAAGATACTTTTTACCGGATCTTTCATGAAGGTTTCCACTTCCGACGCAGAACGTTTCATCTCCTCACGCATTTTTTCGATGCCGGCAAAAGTCTCCTCAAAAATTCTGCGGTTCTTCTCGAGTACACTTGTCATGGTTTCCATCTCGGCGTAAATCTTCTGGTATCTGGTGTTGGCTTTCTGCAGCTCCGCATCCATATGGCTCTGGATTTCTTCTGCTTCGGCCTGCAGTTTTTCTTCATAAACAGCAGCCAGTTCCTCGCCCTTCTGACGTGCGCTCTCTACCATGTATTCGCACTGTTCCTTCGTCTCGCGGCGCTGCTTTGCACAGGATTCCTTTGTCTCTTCCTGCTGTTTCCGGCAGGACTCGTTTGTCTCCTCTTTCTTTTTGCAGCACGCCTCATCCGTTTCCTCCGTTTTCTCGCGGCAGGACTCGTCCGTTTCTTCGGTTTTCCGGCGGCAGGCTTCCTCGGTCTCTTCTTTTAGCTTTCTGCAGCTCTCCTCTGTTTCCTGTGTCAGTTTTTTCGCTTTCACCTGTGCCTCAAACACAAGGCCGCTGATGCTGTCATAATTGTCGATATAGCTCTGGTATTTCTCATGAATATTTTTTTCGAGCTCCTCGATTTTATCCTCACGCTCGCGGATCTTGCGGTTCAGCTTCTCGATTTCCTGCTCTTTTTCCTCGATCTTTGCTTCCAGTTTCTTCTGAGCGGCATACGCCTGATCTTTCAGGTTCTGCACTTTCGTCATGACATCGTCCTTATCGAAACCGCCCATCAGCGTTGTTTTAAATAATTCTTCGTGATTGTTTTCTGACATGTATACTCCTCCTTCGTGCCCGGGCTTTTATCATTCCCCTTATCCTTCCCGGACTCCTCGTCAACTGTTTGTTTCAATATATTCTGAAATCAGACTCCAGACGTCTGCGCACTCGAATCCGAGCTTCCACTCTGCCACTCCGGCGAGATCGGCGCTTTGGATCACTTTCAGTTTTTCCTCCATGGACTGCTCATCCTCCATCCAGATCGTGTATCTGGCATCGGAAGTTTCTACCGTTGCCACATTCTGGCCAAGGGATGCATCCCAGGTTTCTGTCATCTGATTCTCTTTGGCATAGTTTTTGGCGCCATCCATGCCCAGCACCTCGCTGGTAATGGCGCTCTGTCCGAACTTTTCCGTCCAGACACGGGTATAAAACGGGATTCCGCAGATCACCTGATTGGCAGGCATCACCCGCGTCATCTCCTCCACGGCCTGCTGTACGAACGGGAGGGATGAAACAGAGCCTGCCTCCTCGCTTCCCGCGAAATGCTCGTCATAGGCCATGACAATCATATAGTCCACAAATCTTGCCTGCTCGCCGCGCTGATAATACATCGTGTAAGCCTGCGGTACCGGCGTATCGACCGACACCACAAGATTCTGTGCATGCGCCGCGCTCGTCAGTTCCCGCAGAAACTGCAGGTAATGCGGGATTCCGGCCTCTTTCAGATTCTCGAAATCCACGTTGATGCCGTCCATGCCGCACGATGCTGCCTCGGCGAGCAGCTGCTCAATGATTCTACTGCGCACGGATGCGTAGGCAAGATCGGTTGTTTCGTCAAATGCTTCATTAAAGTTATCAATCAATCCCCAGACTTCCCGTCCCGCTTCATGCGCCAGTTTCACGTAATCGGCGCTCGCAAGGCTGGAAATCGTACCGGTTTCGTCTGTCACGGAAAACCAGGTCGGTGAAATCACGTTCACGCCGGTCATTTCTGCTGTCATCTCTGCCATCGCGTCGTTCGACTCGGTCGATGTGCTCTGATGCCAGACCAGATTGATTTTGTGATCCCGTGTAATTCTTTCATAGGAATCTTTCTTTGCCGTCCGCGCTTCGATGGCCTCCGGCTCGGAGATATCCTCTGTCTGGATGTAGCCGGTATAGCCGTCCGCCGTCATGACTTTGCACCAGTTGTCCAGATTTTCCAGATACAGCAGGGTGTCACCCTTCTGTACATCCGCAAGAATCAGACTCTTGATGCCGCCTTTCTGGCGCACCTGCGCGGTGTCTGACTGTACCGTCGCCTGCTCCACTCCGTCCCATTCATTCCGGATTACAACACGGTTGGGATCGCTGTAATATGCATAGTCGAGATCTGTGTATTCTTTTACGACATCCAGCGAAATGTAAACCGTTCCGTCGCTCTCCTGCTGTACGGCAGGCTGTCCGCCCGGTGTTTTGGCAACGGCCGCATCGCCCGGAAGCAGTGTCTGCACGCCGCCGCTCGTTGTAAGCAGGATTCCTTTTGTTTCTTCATCCCAGTAGAAGCAGCTGTTCAGCTGGGATTCTACATATGTGTACGCCGCATACGGCTCTCCTCCGATAAGGACGGCCTGCTCTTCCAGAAGTTCTCCGTTCTGGATCAGCGCAACGCTGTTTTCGTCTGTCAGGTTAAAATATTCGTTCCCGGCCATGTATTCGGTTCCGGGTTTATATCGGTTTATCAAAAATGAAACAATGCCTGCTGCACCGACTAGCACGATCAGAATCAGTACGACCAGTACCGGCGCTGCTTTTTTCTTCTGTTGCTCCTTCATGTGTTCTTTTCCCCTTTTCTTCGCTCTGAAGATCTCCCCACTTGCGCCCATTATAACAAAAAAAATACCCAATAGCAACCGTTATGCGCAAGGGAACCGCATGCGAGTCAGAAAGTATCGTTGCTTTTTGCTATTGGGTATTTTTCAGAAAATCTGTTTAAAAAGTTTTGTCGATTGTTTGTTTCATGGCTTATTTGCAGTTGTGACGTACAAAAAAGAAAGCCCCATCGATCCGTATGAAATACTTTTGTTTTTAGTTTCAATGATCATGTTTCGCGGGGACGCCTTCTTATCCGATCCGTTTTTTCTGTGCCTGCTTCCGGCCGGAGTATGCACCTCCGGGCAGAAGCAAAGGTTTCCCCAACTCTCATTATACTTCAAACCGGGGGAATTACAAATAAAGTTTGTCCCTTCATTTCTGAAAAAATTATGCGAAATGTAAAAAAAATCTTAAGTTCTTTACTTCTTTCCGTGATGTGTTATACTATATCGTAAGCAGCCCTATTTATATAAGTAAAGAGTAATTAAGGACGTGAGAGTTATGAAAATAGAAAAAATCAATGATAACAAGATCCGCTGCACACTGACCAGCGCCGATCTTGCCGAAAGAAATTTAAAGCTCAGCGAACTGGCTTACGGCACGGAAAAGGCCCGCAGCCTGTTTCAGGATATGATGCTTGAAGCCAACCAGCAGTTCGGCTTCAATGTGGATAATGCCCCGCTCATGGTCGAGGCCGTTCCGGTGGCTCCGGACAGCATTGTCCTCATTATCACCAGAGTCGAGGATCCACAGGAGCTCGACACCCGCTTCGCCAAATTTGCTCCATCCGGCGACGATACGGACGGACCGGAACCGGTACAGTATTCCGGCGCGGACGACATCATCGACCTGTTCCACAAGCTCTGCGATGTGAAGAACAAGGCACAGGAAATCGCAAAGAAAGCGGCACAGAAGGAAAACGAAAAAGAGCCTGCAGCATCAGAGGAAAAGAATGTGGATCTGGTACGCACCTTCCACTTCTCAACCCTCGACGATGTCATCAGCTCCGCAAAAGCGCTGAACCAGTATTTTACCGGCAGCAATTCCCTCTATAAGAACACGGCAGATGCCAACTATCAGCTCGTTCTGCACCAGTCCGGCTGCAAACCGGAGGAATTCAACAAGGTCTGCAACATTCTTTCCGAGTACGGCAGACAGGAATCCTTCTCCCTGGCCGCTGAAGCATTTCTGCTGGAACATGGAAATGCAATGGTAAAAGAGAATGCTCTGCAGGAGCTGGCTTCTCTGTAAGTTTTGAAACGTATGTATAAAAAAAGGAAGTCCGCGAAGGACTTCCTTTTTTGTACGTTCCGTACAAATTACTCTTCTGTGATAGCCTCGGTTGGACATACGCTTGCGCATGTTCCGCACTCAACGCATACATCCGGGTTGATTTCGTAATGGGAATCTCCCTCAGCGATAGCCTCTACTGGACATTCTCCAGCGCAGGTTCCGCAGCTTACACATTCGTCTGTGATTACATATGCCATGATCTTATCCTCCTTGTAGATTTTTTGGCCCTTTCGGTACTATCCACATTGTAAACGATTGCCCCCTGAAATACAAGTACAAAATTATAAACATTCTATAATCTTATGAATTTGTTCTTGCATTCCCCCCGGGGGTACGCTATAATCAAAATAGCCGTCAAAATCGGAACGACGGGTATATACACATTTAAAGGAGGAACTTTAAGATGGCAAAGATCTCGAAAGACATGACAATCGGCGAGTTAATCGCAATGGATACAAATATCATCGGAATCCTGATGGGAGCCGGTATGCACTGCATCGGCTGCCCTTCTGCACAGGGTGAGTCCCTGGAAGAAGCAGCTATGGTTCACGGCCTGGACGCTCAGGTTCTGGAAGACCAGATCAACGATTATCTGGCTGCAAAATAAGTCGGATTTCCGCGTGGATCCAAAAAGAACGCCTCTCACAGGCGTTCTTTTTTTCTGTCCGATTTACCCATTGTTCCGATGGCCCCGTTTTGCTTTCGTCCGTTTTCCTTTCTGCTCCAGCGTCGCCGCTGCTTCTCTCCGGCTCTGCTGGTGGCGGCGGATCGCCTCGTCCACGCGGCGGCTCCGCTCTTCCTGGCGCCGCTTCTGTATCATCTGATCGAGCAGACGGCCGAGCACGCGGTAAAACTCCGTCTGACGCTCCTCCTCTTCCTGCCGCATCACAGTGTCCGCCAGCTGTTCTGCTTCCCGCTCGGGCAGAAGATCGACAACCACCTCCGGCACTTCGTCCGCTTTTCCCGGTATTGCCGGATCCGGCTTCTCCTTTGCCGTCTCTGCCGCTTCCGCCGGAAACGCTTTGATCTCCGCCGTTGCCTGCACCAGCTTCGGCATCAGCTCGCGGATCGCTTTCAGGTGAAGCCCCTTTTTCTTCAGTTCCCGGATTCCCAGAAAAATCTGAATGTCCTGCGCAGTATAGCAGCGGTGTCCCAGCGAATTGCGGTGGATTTCCATGCCGAGCTCGTCCTCCCAGTACCGGAGCACATGCGCTTTCTCCCCGGTCAGCTTCTCCGCCTCCGTGACCAGATACGTTCTATTTTCCATACGGCAGCCACTCCCTTCTTCCCTTTATTATAAGAGCGTCCCCACCCCGCCGCAAGAAAATCTCATCGTAATATTCCGACAATTTTATACAATTATACACAAAAAAACGTGCCGCAGGACTATCCCACGACACGTTCTGACACCATACTATTCAGAGCCCCATCTCGATTCCGCTACGCTACATCTCGATGTGGCTTCTCGCCATATGAAATTGAGGGGAAAAGTGCTCATTCATGCAAGCATGAGTCGCACTTTTCCCCTCAATTTCGCATGGCTCTGAATAGTTACAAATATTTTCTTTTATCTCTCTGCATTCGCAAATTTCGTATAATCCGGCAGCCAGACCAGATTGACGGTTCCGATCGGGCCGTTTCGCTGTTTGGCGATGATGATTTCCGCGATTCCCTTATTCTCGGAATCCTTATTATAGTAATCATCTCGATAGATAAACATAACAACGTCGGCATCCTGCTCGATCGCTCCCGACTCACGCAGGTCGGAAAGCATCGGACGGTGGTCGGTACGCTGCTCAACAGCCCGGGAAAGCTGGGACAGTGCAACAACCGGCACATTCAGCTCTCTCGCGAGTGCTTTTAAGGAACGGCTGATATCCGAAATCTCCTGCTGGCGCGATTCCGAGGAGCTCTTTCCGCTTCCCGACATCAGCTGCAGGTAGTCAATGATGATGATATCAAGACCGTGCTCCAGCTTGTATTTGCGGCATTTCGACCGCATCTCTCCGATCGAGATACCAGGTGTATCGTCGATCATCAGTCGGGATTCACCGATCATGCCGGCGCTCTCGATCAGCTTGCTCCATTCGTCGTCTTTCAGGTTTCCGGTTCTCAGATGCTGGGAATCTACTTTCGACTCCATCGAGAGCAGACGGTTCATCAGCTGCTCCCGCGACATCTCGAGACTGAAAATCGCAACGGCTTTGTCTTTCTTAAACGCCATATACTGCGCAATATTGAGGACAAACGCCGTTTTACCCATAGACGGACGTGCCGCAATCAGGATAAAGTCAGAGTTCTGCAGACCCGATGTCTTGTAGTCCAGATCCGTGAATCCGGTCGGAATACCCGTGACATTTCCCTTCGTCTTCGATGCACGCTCGATGTTCTCCAGCGTATTGATGACAACCTGGCGGATCGGCATGAAGTCTCCGGAATTCCGCTGGCCCAATAACTGGAACATCTTCTTTTCCGTCTCCTCCATGATGACTTCCACCGGCTCTTTGTTCAGATAGCAGTCATTCTCAATCTCTTCTGTCAGCTTAATGAGACGGCGCAGCACCGCTTTCTCGCTGACGATGTTCGCATAATGGCGCACATTCGCCGAAGTCGGCACCGCATTTAAAAGATCGCGGACAAACTCCATCGAACTGATCTCCGGCGGAACATCCTTTTCACGCAGGCGGTTCTGCAGGGTGACCAGATCGACCGGTTTTCCCTCATTGAACAGCTCCACCATGGCATCAAAAATGACGCCGTACTGGTGCTGGTAAAAATCGTCGCTCGTCAGGATTTCCGATGCCGCCATGATGGCTTCGCGCCCCATCAGCATGGAACCGATGACCGACTGCTCCGCCTCGATGCTGTGCGGAAGGATTCGTTTAATCAGTGCTTCTTCCATAGAATTATGCTTCTTTTACGATAACTTTCAGCTTTGCAGTTACTTTGGTATGCAGGCGGATCGGCACTTCTGTCGTTCCAAGAACCTTGATCGGGTTCGGAAGCTGCATTTTCTTTTTGTCGATGTCGTATCCGAGCTGCTCTTTTGCTGCCTCAGCGATCTCTTTTGCCGATACGCTTCCGAATACTTTTCCGCCCTCGCCGACTTTGATTGCTACGGTAACCTGTTTGTCCTCAATCTCTTTCGCGAAGCCTGTGCCTCAGCGAGCTGCTCTGCTGCCACTTTGTCCTCGTGTGCTTTCTGGAGTTTCAGCTCATTCAGGTTTTTTGCGGTTGCCTCGATGCCGAGTTTTTTCGGCAGAAGCATGTTTCTTGCATATCCGTCACTTACGTTTACAGTCTGTCCTTTTTTACCAAGTGCTTTTACGTCTTCCAGTAAGATAACTTTCATATCAGATTTCTCCTCCATCCTGCATTTCTGTTAAGGTTGATTTTAGGAGGCTGCGCGCCCCCTCCAGATCGACGGTCTCAAGCTGGCATCCTGCCATATTCAGATGACCGCCGCCGCCCATCCGCTCCATGATGATCTGTACATTGACCTCATCAATCGCGCGGGCGCTGATATAGATCACGCCTTTATACTCGGTCAGTACAAAGGACGCCTTGACACCGACAATGTTCAGCAGCTCGTTCGCCGCTTGTGCTCCGACCACCGTCGGGCTGTCCACATAGTCGCTCGGGCATTCGGAAATCGCGAACTGGCCGCGGAACAGCTCCGCATTGCGGATCGTCTCTCCTCTTGCCTTGTAATCGTTCATATCCTCACGGAACAGCTTGCGCACACGCGTCACATCCGCACCGCAGCGGCGCAGGAAAGCTGCCGCCTCGAACGTGCGGACACCTGTTTTCTGCATAAAGTTGTCGGTATCGATCATGATGCCGGCATAGATGCTGTCCGCCTCCACGTTCCGGATGCGGATTCCCTCGGTAAAATACTGGAGAATCTCGGCAACCATCTCGCTCGCGGATGATGCATACGGCTCAATATAGGAAAGCACCGAGTTGCGGATCGTATCGCTTCCCTGCCGGTGATGATCCAGCACGACGATCATTTTCGCCATGTACAGCAGATCCTCACACTGTGTGATGCTCGGCTTGTTCGTATCGACCACAACGAGCAGCGTGTTGTCGTCCATGATCTCTTTCGCCTCATGGTTGTTGACAAACATGTCCGCCTCATAATCCTGGTTGTCGCGGAACGTATTCATCAGCGGAATGATCGAGCTGGTCGGGTTGTCGATGACGATGTACGCTTTTTTATTCAGCGTTTTCGCCGCACGGTAGATACCGATGGCCGCACCGAACGAATCGGCATCCGGCAGGCGGTGTCCCATGACAACGACCTTCTCTTTCGTGTTCATAAACTCTTTCAGCGCGTGCGCCTTGACGCGGGCTTTGACTCTCGTATTCTTTTCCACAGCCTGCGTTTTTCCGCCGAAATACTGAATCTTCGAACCGTCCTTTAAAACGACCTGATCGCCGCCCCGGCCAAGAGCCAGGTCGATCGCGATTTTCGCATACTCGGAGTTTTTCGCAAACGATCCAGCATCTGCTCCGATACCCATACTGATTGTGACCGCCATCTCGTTTCCGATGTTGATGGTCTTGACGTCCTCGAGGATATCGAACTTTTTCTCTTTCAGTTCATTTAACGAACTCCGGCGCATGACCACGATGTATTTGTCGTTCTCATACCGCTTCACCAGTCCATCGAGATCGTTGAAATATTTGTTGATCTTTCGCTCGACCAGTGCGGTCAGAAGGGAACGGCGGACCTCCTCGACGCTCTCCAGCGCCTCGTCGTAGTTGTCCAGATACAGAAGACCGGTGACCATCGTTTCGTCCTCGAATTTCCGCATATACTCGCGGAGCTCCGTCTCATCGAACAGATACAGTGCCTGAATAAAATAGCCTTTGATATCTGTGTTGATCATCTCCGAATTCTGGATCAGCTCGTCGATGCAGACGCTTTTTACATGGGCACGGAAATTCTTTTCGCCGTAAGCCACGTTGATGTCGGTCTCCTCCTCATTTTTCGGCAGCCGCTCGACCGTCAGCTCCGGAAAAATGGTGGCGATACATTTATGATACTGTGTATCCTTCCCTGTGATTTTTGTAAACTCTTTGTTGACCCAGAGAAGTTTTCCCTGCGAATCCATAACGGCATAGGGCAGCGCCAGTTCCTGGATCAGATGCTTCTGAACCTGGCCGTATTCGGTCGCAAAGGTAATCAGCTCGTTGATCACCTGCGGACGCTGTCTGTAATAGAGAACTGCGGCTGCGATCACATAGACTGCAAAAAACAGCGTGAACCACATTCCTGCCATCACATCCACAAAATACATGCCGATATTCATCACAAGCATCAGGATGGACAAAATCAGCGGCCATCGAAGATAGCTCCGCAATTGGCCGCTCAACTTCATTTTGCTTTTCATTTCCTAACACCTTTCCAACGTTGCGTGTTGTATTTCGCTCCTGTCTTTCCGATTATACCACTTTGACCTGTACTTTGGCAACAAGATACTTCTGGATACAAAAAAGGTACCCGCCCTTTTCGGGCAGATACCTCCATTTATTTACCGATTCAAAATGAACGTTCGGACAGTGCTTAGCGCAAGTCAGAATCAATCATCTACGTACGGCATAATAGCCATATGTCTTGCTCTCTTAACGGCTACTGTTACTGCTCTCTGATGTTTTGCGCAGGTTCCAGTTACACGTCTCGGCAGGATTTTACCACGCTCGGATACATATTTTTTCAGTTTAGCTGCATCCTTGTAGCTGATCTCTTCTCCACCACAGAAAACACAAACTTTTCTTCTTCTGCGGGCCGGTCTTCTGGAAGCTGGTCTTTCACTATTATTATAAGCCATGATCAATCTCTCCTTTTCTATCAATTAAATGGCAATTCTTCGTCAATGCCATCGGGAATATTCATAAAACCATCGGCGCTGCCCAGGTCAGATGTATTCGCGGACGGAGCCGGATTGTTATGCTGCGGTGCGGAGTATCCTCCGTTGTTTCCACCTGCATTTTTGCTCTCTGCAAACTCCTGCTCTTCTACAACTACGTCTGTCGTGTAGACCTTCTGGCCTTCACGGTTGGTGTAGCTTCCGGTCTGAATGCGGCCGGTGATGGCGATCTTCGTTCCCTGACGCAGGTATTTCTCTGCAAATTCTGCCTGGCGGCCGAAAGCAACGCATCCGATAAAGTCTGCGGTTGCGGAATCGCCGTCTCTGCGGAATCTGCGGTCAACAGCCAGTGTATAACGGGCTACCGCTGTGGAGTTCTCTCCAGCAGAGTATCTGACATCGGGATCTCTGGTCAATCTTCCCATCAATATAACTTTATTCATTCGCTTACCTCTTAAGCTTCCTTTTTAACGACTAAGTATCTCAGTACGTTATCCATAATACGCATATGGCTCTCGATCTCTGCCGGAGCTGTTGCGTCTGCTTCAAACTGAATAAAGTAGTAATATGCTTCACGCATATGCTGAATTTCGTATGCAAGGCGTTTTTTGCCCCACTCTTCTACTTCGCCAACTGTTCCGCCGTAACGGGTTACATAACCTTTGGCTTTCTCAACTACAGCTGCGCGTTCCTCTTCTTCAAGTTTTGCATTCACAACCAGTGCTAATTCGTACTTGTTCATGCTTTACCTCCTTTTGGACTTTTTGGCACCCCATTTTCATTATGGGGAGCAAGGAATTATTTTTATACGTCACAATTTGTTATTTTAACATAAAAAAGGGCTTATAGCAAGCCCTTTTTCGCGTGTTTTCTTGTTTTTTTCACGATATTACGCATCTTTTTTTTCGTAATCCGCGGGTGTTTTTCTCGACCAGCTTGCGTGCTACCATGATCTGGTGGCCGCAGCCGGTGCATTTGAGACGGAAATCTGCGCCGACACGCAGGATTTCCCACTCGCTGCTGCCGCACGGATGCGGCTTTTTCAGTTTTACAATATCGCCTACTTCGTAATGTTCTGCCATGTTTTTCCGCCTTATTTTTATATTTCCTGACACTTTCCGAGATTTTTTCTCAAGGTTCTCTCTGTATCATCAGAGCCGCACCTCCATTTTTCACAGCTCTGAAGTTTCACACCCGGATACTGCCGAGCACCTGTCCGATCGGCTGCTGGATCAGAAGATCTGCGTTGTTGTCCATCGGTGTTGCACCTTTATTAATCAGGACCAGTACATCGCCCCGAAAATACTGGAGAAGACCTGCTGCCGGATACACAGCAAGCGACGTTCCGCCGACGATCAGAAGATCGGCGGCCGCAATCGCGCGGATCGCACCGTCGAGCACTTTCTCATTCAGACTCTCCTCGTAGAGTACGACATCCGGTTTGATCATGCCTCCGCATTTTTCACATCTTGGAACTCCGCTGCTCCTTCTCACCAGCTCTGCATCGCAGGATGCCCGCATTTCATACAATAATTGCGATGTGTGCTTCCATGCAGTTCATACACTACTTTACTTCCCGCCGCCTGATGCAGTCCGTCAATGTTCTGCGTCACAATCGCTTTTAATTTTCCCGCCGCTTCCAGCTCTGCAAGCTTTTTGTGCGCCGCGTTCGGTTTCGCGCCGACCGGAAGCATTTTGTCGCGGTAAAAAGCATAAAACTTTTCCGGATAGCGAAGGAAATAGCTGTGGCTTAAAATCGTCTCCGGCGGAACATCGTATTTCTGATGGTAAAGACCATCCACGCTCCGGAAATCCGGGATTCCGCTCTCCGTAGATACACCCGCGCCGCCAAAAAATACGATGTTTTCATGCGTGTCAATCATTCTCTGCAATGTTTCGATTTTTCTTTCCTCTTCCATCTGCCTTCCTCCTTCTATAGTAAGATCAGAAAATCGTTGCCGAATTCTTTCCGCAGATTAAAACCTGCGGCCTGTATGCAGCCTTCAAAAAAGCTTTTTCACAACTTTACCGGTTCCGTCGTACTCCCAGTACAACAAATCGGCCGGTCGTATCACTCGCCGCACAGGTAGACAGCACAATGATATGGCTGTTTTCATCCATCGGCAGCTGCTCCACCGGGATCTCCGAACGCGCCGCCATCGTATTCAAATACTGTACAAACGCTTCGCCTCCGCCGGAATACAATGTGTAGACATCACTGTCTGCCTCGGTATAGAAAGCAGAAAAAATCTGGTACACATCGTTTGATTCCGGCGTCAGCATCCAGAAATAGACGCTGTCCTTGTATTTTTCCTGCTCCTTCATCTGTTTCAATTTTCCGAACATGGAGAGATTCTTCATATTATGACCGTAAACGATTGTGTTTCCATCACTGAAATCACCCTGATTCTGGTAATCGAGGAAAATGGAACCCGCAAAGTTGCTCGTTCCCTCGTACGTCGTATGAAGATACGCATCGTTGTCCGGCCCCTGTACGACCGGGTAACTGATGTCGAGAGCTTCGATATAAAGCCATCCCTTCACATCCGGGTTAATCGCTTTTAAGGATTCAAAATCGACGGCAAGCGGCGGTTCTGTCGGATACGACAGTGGTTCCGGCTCCGGTTCGGAAGGCTCCGCCGGTTCGGATTCCGCCTGCGGCTCCTCTGTTTTCGTCGGTGCCGGTGTCTCCGGTGTTTTTGTAATTTCCGTCGTATACTGCTGCAGATCCCGGTATTCATCCGTGCCGGTCTTGTAATCCAGGTAAATGCCGATCAGCTTGTACCCGGAAAAGCAGAAAACAGCAAGTGCCGCTAAAAATACCAGAGTCCAAAGCGGATTGCCGCGTTTTTTCTGTTTCTTTTTCTGTTTTCCCATGCGTCTCCTTTATCACTTTTTTACTGTCTGCGCTGTTTTCTCGAAGCGCTCTGAATTTGTCTCAATTATAAGCGTGCCCCTTTCTTTTGTCAACTTATGCCCCCGGAAAAGGATTGCACCCGCCCCCATCTTATGATAGACTAAAAGTCGACTGACAAGTCACTTGTGAATACAGTAACACACCACATACATGAGGAGGAATTCCATATGCGAACAATCAAAAAAGTCGCCTCGCACATCTTCATTGATGGCTTCGGCGGCATGACGCAGGGTCTTTTTGCAACCCTGATTATCGGTACGATGATTCAGCAGATCGGTCTTCTGATCGGCGGTTCGACCGGAAATGTGATCTATCTGCTTGGAAAAGCTGCCGCAGCCCTGACAAGTGCCGGTATCGGTGTCGGCGTGGCAGTGAAATATGGGGAAAGCCCGCTTGTCACGGTTTCTGCAGCCGTCGCCGCCATGGTCGGCGGTTATGCCGGCAAGATCACCGGCGGCACATTCTTTGTGGACGGAAATGCCGTTCTGGCAGGACCTGGCGAACCGCTCGGCGCTTTCATCGCAGCTTTCGCAGGCATCACCTGCGGCCATCTGGTTTCCGGCAAGACCAAGGTTGATATCATCGTGACACCGGTCATCACCATCGGAGCCGGTTCCGTTGTCGGACTGCTCGTTGGACCGCCGATCTCCCAGATGATGACAGGCCTTGGAAGCATCATCAACTGGGCAACGGAACAGCGGCCGTTCATCATGGGCATCGTTGTTTCGGTCGTCATGGGTATGGTTCTGACACTGCCGATCAGCTCCGCTGCACTCGGCATCATTCTGAATCTTTCCGGTCTTGCCGCCGGTGCCGCAACGATCGGCTGCTGCTGCAACATGGTCGGATTCGCGGTTGCAAGTTATCGGGAAAACAAATTCGGCGGCCTTGTCGCACAGGGTCTTGGAACCTCGATGCTTCAGGTGCCGAACATCATGCGTCATCCGCTGATCTGGCTGCCCGTCATCTTCTCGAGTGCGATTTTAGGACCCGTCTCCACAATCCTCGCCAATATGCAGAATAATGCAACGGGAAGCGGCATGGGTTCCGCAGGTCTTGTCGGACAGATCACAACGTATCAGACGATGATCGCTTACGATGATCCGAAGCTCGTCATCATCAAAATTATTCTGCTCCACTTCGTGCTTCCGGCTGTGATCACCTTGTTCTTCTCAGAGGTATTCCGCAAGGCAAACCTGATCAAATCCGGCGATATGGCTTTGAATCTGTAATCTGTATTTTTAAAAGGGAATGGAACTGCGCATCCGGCAGCTCCATTCCCTTTTTTATCCACATTTCTCTTTTGATTTTTTCTGTTTTTACACCGTTTCTTCTGCGTTTTCCGCATTTTCCACTGCCGCGGCCGATTCAGCTTCCGCTGCCGTTTCTTCCCCCGGCCACACGCGGTGTGCCTCTACCATTGGCTCAATGGTCTGTGCCATCAGCAGATGGATCATGTCAAGGCTCCGCTCGCGGAACCGCGACGGCAGAAGCGGCGCGATCGCCACATCTGTCACGAGGGATTCAAGGCCCTCGATAATCAGATCCTTGCCCGGCGTCTCATTCCACTCCAGTCTGATCCGCTCGAAATCACGCTGGAAAATGATTTTGACCTTCCGTCTTGCGGCCTCTTCCAGAAATGCAAACTCAAGCTTCAGCACCAGTTCGCCGTCTTCATTCTCCGCAAACTGTCCCGTCGTTCCGAGCAGATACGATTCCTCGTTTTCCACCCATTCTACAACTTTGGACCCCGTAAGACCGATCGCAATGCGCTGTGTTTTTTCTCCCTCGGTCAGCTCGACAAAGAAACGGCCTTTTTCATAGAAGAAACCGATGCGGCGGATGCCGTCGGAAAAGTTGTTGTGGAAGACCTGCAGCGTCAGCGGAAACATGCCGACATGCGTGTCCTCCATTTTATATTCTTTTCCGTGCAGAAGCTGCGCCATGTCGATCTGACGCGGTGTTCCGCTGTTCCGCGGCCCAGGTGTTCTCCGCTTCCAGCCGCCGCGCAGGATTCTTCCCGGTGTCTCTTTCGCGCCCTCCAGATCACGGCAGGTCTGCACCAGCTTCTGATATGCCATCGGGCTTTCCGCCTCGCCGGATTTCAGCTCTGCACCAAATTCCGCGCCGAAATACTTCCGCACAATGTCGAGCATCTCACACGTCTGGAACAGCTCGTTGCTGCCCGCATTTATCACAATCACCACGCCGGTATCCGGATAACCGAGCACGTTCTGCCCCAGCATGCCATTGAACGCAAAGCTGCCCGGCCGCTCCTCCATCCAGACCTGGTAACCATAGCCATATTTTCCCATCTTTTCCGGCGGTGTCGCATGAACGGAGGTGGACGCTGCGACCCATTCCGCCGGGACGATCTGTTTTCCTTCGAATTTTCCGCCGTTCACGTACATCACCCCGAGCTTGGCCGCGTCCTCCGGGCACAGGAAGAGGCCCCAGCCGCCTTTCGTAATCCCTGCCGGGCAGCTCTCCCAGAAGACTTTCCGGATGCCAAGAGGCTCAAACAGACGCGGCCGCAGGTAATCTACCATTTTCATGCCGGTGCGCTCCTGTATGATTGCAGACAGCAGATACGTGTTCATACTGTTGTACTCAAACGCTTCGCCCGGCGTTCCCTTGACCGGCGCATTTAAGAAGCTGTCCACCCAGTCGTTGCCGGAAACAACGCCCATCTCGTTGAACTGTACGCCGCTCTTCATCGTCAGAAGATGCTTCACGGTCAGATTCGGGCGCAGGATCTTCTGCAGCAGACCGTTTCGTTTTTCAAAAATATCATAGACGTTCTCGTCCAGGGAAAGTTTTCCTTCACTGATCAGAAAACCAGCCGCCATGCCAGTGATGCTCTTACACATAGAATACGTCGCATGCCAGATGCCGCTGCGGTATGGGGCGAAATTGCATTCGCAGATGACATGTCCATTCCGCAGGACCAGCAGATGATGCATGTCCGTATGGCGCGCAGCGGCGAGCTCACGAAGCATCTGCGTCAGCTTTTCCGATGAGATGCCTTCGCTCTCCGGCACCACGCGCGGAAAATACGTTTCCGGAGATGCAAAATCCCCGAACGCTTCCTTCTGCGGCGCAAAGTCCGTCTTTCCCATATGTCCTGTCGTCCCACTCATAAATCCCCAGATCATTTCCATTGCGGTTAACTGTTCTTTCGCTGCCATGTACGATGCCTCCTGTCTCATGCGGTTGGATTTCCCTGTTTTTCCAGTTTTCCTCATTATATCCAGATTCCTTGAAAATCGCAATGCTTCTTCTGATAAAAAAGAACCGACATAGAAATCTGTATTTCAATT
This sequence comes from Blautia sp. OF09-25XD, assembly GCF_003482095.1. Lineage (NCBI taxonomy): Bacteria > Bacillati > Bacillota > Clostridia > Lachnospirales > Lachnospiraceae > Blautia > Blautia sp. OF09-25XD. The sequence continues at coordinate 11,331 of NZ_QUMG01000024.1, read as the reverse complement.
TCTGCCGGTTCTTTTCCGTGTGTGATTTTTTTATTTTACTTTAGCTTACTCATTCCAGAGTTTCATACGCTCCTGATAATTCTGTGTGATAACTTTTTCTACATCTTCCAGTCCTGCGTCATTCATTTCGGAAATCATCTTGTCGTACTCTTCCATTGCCGCATCGTGGCTGTCTGCATTCACAATCTTCGGATATTCCTGATCGTAGATATCCTGGATTTTCTGCCATTTCAAGCCATCCGGAGTGCTTCCTGCCGGGGTAAGGCCTGTAAACTCTGCGGTATCCCATCTGTCGTTCTCACCAAAGTGATTCATAGCCACCTGCCGGGTCTCTTTTACTTTATACTGTGTTACATCGTATGGAGTTCCGTCTGTACCATTTCCGTTCTTTACAAACCAGGTCCATTTGCGGACGCCGGTATCCAGTTTTGTTTTGTCAAAATCCGTCTGGAATCCTTCAATCAGATCATCGTTCGGAACGTGTTTTCCATCTTCCATATTCCAGTTGGTTCCCTCAATACCCCACATCAGAAGATACTGTCCTTCTTCGCTTGCAAGGTAGTTGATCATCTTCATGGCTGCTTCCGGATTTTTACAATTCTTGGTGATCGCGATTGCATCCCAGCCAAGTGTACTTCTTCCGCAGTAAGTAGTTTCATCTGCACTGATTCCGTTTCCAAGGATTTTATAGGAATAGAATTTTGCATCTTCTCCTACAGAAGAAGCAAGTGCTGTATTTGCTGCATCGGTATCCCAATAGGAAGCAAAGGTACTGAATACGTTGCCTGCAGACAGTTTCTGCGTCCACTGATTTTTCTTGTTGACAACCCACTCTTTGTCCAGAAGGCCTCGGTATACAGTTCATTGGCAAAGGACATCATCTCTTTGAAGTTTGGTGCTTTGGCAACATGTTCCAGATTGTCCCCATCCTGATAATATGTTTTCAGACCATACATTCCTTTTAATGTTCCATCGTAGTTTTTGGATTCTGCATCAAAGGTAATGGCAATACTCTCTTTTCCGTCAATGGTCGGATGAAGTTCTTTGAATTTCTTACAAATGTCAATATACTCTTCCTGTGTAAATGGCTCATCGCTGTCTGCGCGGTCTTTTCCAACGATTTCGCACAGATAATCATAGCGCATCAGAACACCGGCTACCGGATCCGGATCTTCTCCGTACCAGTTATTCAGATAGTAATTTTTTCCATCGGTATAACGACTCTTGTTTAAGGTTTCCCCGTACATCTCTTTTACATCCGGGCCGTACTCATCGATCAGATCATTCAACGGAAGCAGTGCGCCTGCCTCAATGTAACGGTTTACAATATCATTTCCACGATCCATCAGGACGATATCCGGGTAATTCTGACCGGTCAGCATCAGGTTCAATTTTTCCAGCGGATCTCCGGTTGGATTTTCTACCTGAATTTTGACACCTGTTTTTTCCTCAATTGCTTTTGCAACTGGATCATCAAAGGTATTGCTTCCGGAGTTTTTGTCAAAGATAGAAATCGTAACTCCGTCTGTTGATACCTCGCCCGATGCAGATGATGCACTGCCGGATGCAGTACTTGATGATGTACTGCCATTTGATCCGCATCCTGCAAGCATTCCCGCTGCCATCAGGACACTCATCGCCATTGCGATACACAACGCCAAAGTAAGAAACATTTTCATATCCAACCGCCAGACTCACTTCCCGTACTTTATTTTTCTTATTCTTTAACAGTTCCGCCGCCCTCTGCAGACGCATTTCCGTATTGTATTCCAAAATCGTTTTTCCTGTTGCCTCTTTAAACAGGCTCCTCAGATAATTCGGAGACAAACCGACCTCCGCGGCCAGCTTCTCGATATCTGCGCTTTCCGAGCAGTGCTCCTGAAGATATGTTTTTACCTGATAAACGGCATAGTAATTTGGATTTTGATTCTGTTCTTCAAAAAATGCCAACATCCGTTCCAGATACTGCTTCATCTTTTCCCGCATCTGATAACTGTTGTTTGCTTCAAAAATTTCATTTTCTCTCAAAATTTTTTCTGCTTCCATCCAGTTTTCCAGCAGTTCATCGCTCAAAACAAGACGGTTCCATAGATACATATAGAGATTGTAAACTTCTCCCGCAAATGTTTTCGGCGCAAGCCCTTTAGCTTTTGAAAATAATCTTTCATGGTCTGCAGCGTTTCCTGCTTTTTCCCGTTGCTGACCAGACGACAGATTTCTTCTCTCCGCTCCTTCTGTTCCCGGAAATGATATGCTTTTTCCTCTTCCGTTTCTTTTTCATCTGCACAGAAAAGTTCCGGTGGATCCATATGAAATGCCAGAACACAACAGTTCCGAAGTTTTTCCGCCTTTTCGTACAGGCAGTCAGCTGTCCATGCTCCACTGCACCATCCAACGGCTCTCGGTGCGTCTTCTTTCAAATCATTCCAGATCTGAAATGCCGTATCTTTCACCGACAGATACCCCGCCAGCAGCAGAATGCTGATCCGTTCCGTTTTGCTGATGTAACGGATGCCCTTGTATTTTTCCTGAATTTGGCTACAGATGTTTTCTTCCGTTTTTCCATAAACCGCTATGATTCCAAACCTGCACTCTTCCAGTTCTTCTCCAAATACACCACGGAAATTTTTCCGTAAAAGCTCTGTTTCCTGTTTTTCCCGCAAAGCCATTTCCAGCAACTGCTTCGCCGCCGTTTTCCGCGACCAGTCTGCTATCTCACTTTTCTCCAGTTCACTTCTCACTTTTTTCAGACATGCTTCTACTTCTTCAATCGTAAATGGCTTTAAAAGGTAATCCACGGCATTCACCTGAAAAGCGGAATGGATATAGGAAAAATCATCATATCCTGTCAGAAAAACAATTTTGCATGGATATCCCCGGCGTACGATCGTCTCTGCCAGTTCAATTCCACTCATTCCTGGCATCTGAATATCCGTAATCACAATATCTGCCATATTTTCTTCCAGGCACTCCAGTGCCCTTCTGCCATTGCGCGCGGTAAATACCCTGGAAATCCCGTTCTTTTTCCAGTCAATATAATCCCGCAATGTCTCCAGTTCAATTTCTTCATCTTCTACAAGAAGAACGCGATACATTTTTTCCCTCCTGTTTCCAGTTGCTCCTGCAGTTTTCTTCTTCTGCTGCTTTTCATTTCTGTCTTTTTACTGCAGAAGTTCAATCATATACGCCTCATACGGCTGTAACTTCCACACTTCTTTTGTGAGGCTTTCTGTATCATTATGAATCAGAACCGTTCCTTTTGTCAAATCATATCGGGCTTTCATCTCTGCCGCGGTATCCCGGAAATTGCAGAGCACAATCAGCTTTTTCTCTCCCAGATTTCTCTCATAAGCAAAAATATCCGGATTTTCTTCCTCAATCAGACGGAAATCCCCATAAACAAGAGTGTCATTTTTCCTACGCAGCGCAATTAGTTTTTGATAGAAATAGAAGAGGGAATCCGGATTTTTTCTGCTGTTTTCCACATTGATCTCCGCGTAATTCTGATTTTCCGCCATCCACGGTGTTCCCGCTGTAAATCCGGCGTGTTTTTCCGCATTCCACTGCATTGGCGTCCGCGCATGGTCCCGGCTGTTCCGTGCAAGATAGGTACGAATTTTTTCTTCCTCCCAGCCTTCTTTTTTACGGTCTTCGGCAAAATTTACAGACTCGATATCCTGATAGTCCTCGATCCGAAGCCCTGACACATTTGTCATACCGATTTCTTCCCCCTGGTAAATATAAGGAGTTCCTTTCATCCCATGGAGAAGGACAGCCAACATTTTTGCTGATTTTTCCCGATACGGTTCCCTGTCATTTCCAAAGCGCGATACGACACGCGGAAAATCATGGTTTCCCCAGAACAGGCTGTTCCATCCTTTTTCTTCCAGTCCCGTCTGCCATTTTTCAAAGAGCTGCTTCAGTTGCGGCAGCGTATACGGTTTCGGATCCCAGTTTCCACTTCGGATGCCGTCGATTCCCATCAGTTCAAACTGAAAAATCATACTGAGCTCCTGGCTTTCCGGATCAGAATACTGCTGTGCCATTTCTACCGTAGCACCTCCGGTTTCCCCCACTGTCAGGATCTGTTCTGATTTTCCATACGTATTCTGATTCATTTCCATTAAGTATGTATGAATCTGCTCTGAATGAGTATCATTTCCTCCATGTCCATCTTTTACAATATTGTCAATTGCATCCAGCCGGAAACCACGGATCCCTTTATCCATCCAGAACTGGATCATCCGGTACAGCTCTTTCCGAAGCGACGGATTTTTCCAGTTCAGATCCGGCTGCATTACACTGAAACTGTGATAATAATATTCCTGAACCTCCGGCACCCATTCCCAGGTGCTTCCTCCAAAGAATGCTCCGCCGCCTTCTGGCGGCTGCTCCTTCGTTCCTTCCTTCCAGATGTAAAAATCATGGTATTTACTGTTTCGATCCTTTCTGGCTTCCAGGAACCATGGGTGCAGATGGGAACTATGATTTAAAACAAGATCCATCATGACCACAATTTCCCGCTTTTCACAGGCTGCGATCAGTTCTTCCAGCTCTTCCATTGTGCCCGCTTCTTCCATTACTTTATAATAGTCACTGACATCATATCCATTGTCGTAATTAGGAGAATCGTTAAAAGGCGAAAGCCAGATGGCTCCAACACCAAGCTCCTGCAGATAGTCCAGCTTCTGCAGAATCCCTCCAAAATCGCCGATGCCGTCTCCGTTGCTGTCACAGAAGCTTCTGGTGTAAATCTGATATACGGTTAAGCTATGCCACCACTCTCTTTTCATTTTCTGTCCTCTCTTTCTTTTTTCCTATAAGAGCAGTATAATGATATTATCTTATATTTTCTAACCTGATTTTCGTATTTAATGAAAGGATTTTGACTTTTATGAAAAAAGAACGTTCAAAAGAGCTCTTTTCTCCTGAATCTTGTTCCCCTGTTCTTTCTGGCGGAATCCGGGATTTTACCGTGCATGGAACCGAACCTGTTCCGCTCCATATCTATCATCAGGATTATGCGCATGGCGGGCTCTCTGTTCCTTTTCACTGGCATAAAGAATTAGAATGGATCTGGGTTGAAAAAGGTACTCTCACTCTGACACTGAAAACTGAAACCCGGACAATTTCCGAAGGTACTTTTCTTTTCATCAACAGTCACGAACTGCATCAGCTCTGCAGCATTGGAACTACCCCTTCGGTTCACCATGCCCTTGTATTTCTTCCAGAAATTCTCTCATGTGCCTATCTGGATTCCTGTGAAGCAGACTGGATTCGTCCGCTGCTCTCTCATCAACTGCTTCTTCCGGCTTTTCCATTGGAAGAGCTTTCTGCTGCTGAAGCCTCCTCTCAGACACAGAAAACATTTGTACTGACATTATCTGAGCTTTTCCAGGAAATCCTGTATGCATACGATACCAAACCCATCGGCTGGTTTCTTCTGATCAAAAGTGACATGTATCGGATTCTTGCACTTCTGGCGCAATACCAGCTTTTTCTTCATCCGGAACCCCTCTGCACTCGTAAAAAAGAAAGATCTGATCAGTGTAAAAAACTCTTACGTTATATTCAGGATAACTATGATTCTAAAATCCGTCTTTCAGATCTTGCTGCTATACTCAATATGAATCCACAATATTTTTGTCGTTTCTTCAAAACGCACTTTCACACAACGCCTATTTCCTATATCAACCAGTACCGCGTAACCCAAGCCGCAGATCTTCTTACCGGCAGCTCGCTTTCTATCTTGGAAATTGCTCTGGATACCGGATTTGAAAGCCCCAGCTATTTTGCCAGCATTTTCCGCCGGACTTTTGGTATGTCACCGGAAGAATATCGAAAAGTCATGCCCTGACCCGGCAAATTTTTCTGTTCCCTTTTTATATCTACGCAAAGATAAATCACTTTCTTACACAGCGAAACTCAAATTTTTTCCTTCTGAATGCACGGCAACACAAATCTCAAAAATTTTTGATTTTTTTTCAAAAAAACACTTGCCAAACTCGTTTTCTTATGATAATATACTACTTGTCGCTGAGCAAAAATCACGGCAGACAAAACAAAAACTTCGGCTCCGTGGTCAAGCGGTTAAGACATCGCCCTTTCACGGCGGTAACACGGGTTCGATTCCCGTCGGAGTCATATGGCGTCGTAGCCAAGTGGTAAGGCAATGGTCTGCAACACCAGTATCCACCGGTTCAAATCCGGTCGACGCCTCTATTTTCCCGGAAACAGATGGTTTCCGGGATTTTTCTTTTTCAAAATTATTTCAAAAAAGCTGCCGGTTCTGTTTGCTTCGGCAGCTTTTTTGAAAATATCATTTTTTTAATTTTCTTTTTCTTTCACATAGTCTTCATACACATACGCCGTTTTTCCCTCATACGAAATCTTGTACCATCCATTCTCTTTTCCGAGCATTTCCACTTCTTCCCCTGTCGTCAGAGCTCCGATAACCTGGCTTGTGCTGACGTTGGGTTCTGTACGTACATTGACCGGTGAGATACAGGTGACGGTTTTCTTACCCTTCTGCTTTTTCACGCCATCCGAATTATTTTCTGCTTCCAGCGCTCTTTTCTGCTCCTGGCAGGCCGTCTGAAATGTTTCTGTCAGCAGCTCATTGTCCGGAAACTGCAGAGACTCCAGTATTTCCGGCACGATTTGCTGTGTATCGTTGCTGCCGCTTCCTTTTTTCCATATGATCTGATACCCTTCATTCTCCGTTTTCACCCCGCAGAAAAATGCAATCGGAATCTGCAGGGAATTTTTTACCTGGAAACGATAAAAGGAACTCTCGTTATCTTTTCCTTCGTTAGCTGTTTTCACCATAAAATCGCTGATGCTGTTTTCCCCTGTTATTTCATTCGGGTAGAGCAAATTTTCAGCGCTCTCTTCGTCCTCCGGAAAATCCATAAGCGCTACTTTTGCCATTCCTTCCCGATACGATATCTCAAGACTTTCCCCATCTTCCGATATGAAACTGCATTGGATTTTCTCATCTCTCATTACATTCCAGCCTTCTGGAAGTGTGATTATAATATTCTGGTATGTAGAAAGAAACTCTTTTTCACCATCTTCTGACTCATCCTGGACATTGGATGCTCTTTCGGAGACAGCCGATGGATTCTCCTTTTCCACCTGCTGGTTGCCACATCCCATTACCACAATAGTTGTCATCAAAAGAACAGCTAAACAGTTTTTTCTGTTTCTCATGTACAATTTCCTTTCTTGACAGTTCCGTCTTTATTTTCTGTCAGAAAATTTCTTTTGCTTATTGTATCACAACTATTTTTGCACTGTAAAGAGTACATTCCTTCCCTCCTGCTTTGATTTTCTTTATGCAAAAAAATCTCCAACCAGATTGAGGTTCCCTCCTCCAAAAATCCAGTTGAAGATTTTTCTTATCTTTTTTATTTTACTTCTGTAAATTCGACCCGGATACTCTCATACTCTCCCAGCACCTGATGCAGGGTCAGCCCCGCACGGTTCCAGGTACGGCCAAGGCGGACTTCCTGGTCCAGACTGCAGCGGTACAGCTTATCCTCTGCAAGACCGCACACTTTCGTGTGAACCGGAAGCATATTTCCTTCTGCGTCAGTCTTTACGATCGTAAGCAGTGCGCGGCTCTGATCCTTTGCCACGAACTCCCATGCCATGAAATCCTGTTTTTTCAGTCCGGTCAGACGGTAATACAGGCCTTCGTGTGTGAGCTCGTAATATTCATGCATCGCAGCAACCTGCTCTTTTACCATCTCTTTCTCTTCATCCGAAATCTTATTCAGATCCATCTCATAGCCGAAGCTTCCTGCCAGCGCTACATCGCCTCTTGTCCGGAACGGTGTCACGCGGCCGGTCTGATGGTTCGGGCATACAGAAACGTGGGAACCAACGGTACTGATCGGATAGAAGAACGAGCTTCCGTACTGAATAGACAGGCGGTTGATCGCATCGGTATTATCGCTGCACCAGATCTGCGGGGAATAATACATCATACCGGCATCATATCTTCCGCCTCCTCCGCTGCAGCCCTCGAGCAGCAGATTCGGGCATGCGGCAAGGAATCTTTCCATCAAATCGTAAACACCGAGCACATAGCGGTGATACAGCTCTCCGTTCCGGCTCTGTGCTGCCACATGGCTGTAAACATCGCAGACGCTGCGGTTCATATCCCATTTGACATAATCAATCTTTGCATCATGAACGATGGTTGTCAGACGCTCCAGCAGATACTCACGCACATCCTCACGCGTCATATCAAGTACAAGCTGATTTCTGCTGTGGTTCGGCACACGGCCAGGAATTGCAAATGCCCAATCCGGATGTGCACGGTAAAGATCACTGTCCTCGGAAATCATCTCCGGCTCAAACCAGAGACCGAATTTCATGCCCATCTTGTGAATTTTTTCTGCAAGCTGCGCCATGGAGCCGTTCATCTTTTTCTCGTTGACAAACCAGTCACCGAGACCACTGTTATCATCCTCTCGTTTTCCAAACCAGCCATCGTCAAGCACCAGCATCTCAATGCCAAGCTTTTGCGCCTGTTCTGCAATTTTCAGGATTTTTTCTTCGTTGAAATTAAAATAGGTTGCTTCCCAGTTGTTGATCAGAATCGGTCGTTTGGCATGCTTGTATGCGCCGCGGCAGATATGCTCGCGGATGATCTCATGATACTGCTGTGACAGTTTGGTAAGGCCTGTTCCGGAATAGCTTAAGATTGCCTGCGGGGTATCGAACGCCTCTCCTCTTTCCAGATGGAAGCAGAAATTGGTCGGATGAATACCCATCTGAAAACGGGTCTGATTTTTCTGATCCTTCTGTGCTGCCGCAACAAAGTTTCCGCTGTAAACGAGGCATGCGCCGATACAGGAACCGTGTGTCTCACCCGCACCCTCCTCGCAGAGGATCACAGCCGGATTGTAATGATGGCTCGATGTACCACGGGTGCTTCCGATCTCGACTTTTGCATGCTGCACCGGAATCCGCTCCGCCGTACGCTCCATCGCATGACGACCCGAGAAATAGATCATCTCATAATTTTCATACATCAGATCCATGCTAAATGACAGCATTTTTTCCAGCTCAATCGCCGTTTCTCCGTGATTTTCGAGTCTTGCCGCTCTCGTAATCACATTTTCCTTTTCAAATACACCGTAAAACAACTTCAGAACAATATCGGAAGCCTTCTCCGTCATTGTAATAACAAGAGTCTCACCTTTTTCTTCCTCTGTATCGTACAGCGCCGGCATTCCGGGAATAGCATAGGAATGATCCAGAATTTCGAACGAATCGAAACGAAAATCTGCTGCAAAGCTGCCGTCTGCGTGGCGGATCTCAATCATATCATCGCGGAAATCACCGACACCACTTCCCGGAATTTCCTGCGGAAGTGCATCAAGAGAATATTTCCGGTTAGGGCCTGCTTCCTCCGGATTTCCTGCAAATCCCATATCCGTACAGAAAATCAGACCGGAAAGATTTTCCTCACCGATTTTTTCTCCATAGTAGAGATGCAGAAGCACATTTTTGTCATCTGCGAACATCTGGTAACTGCTGTCTTTTGTCTGGAGGGTAAATAACCGTCCATTTTCACTTACTTTGATTGCCATGGTTTTTTCTCCTTTATCTTATCGCATTTTTTCGGGCTGCTCACACCAAAATCACTTTCTTACATACCCGAACAGCAAGTGTTCCGGTGCTGTGTGAACCGCAACGGCTGCTACTCCGGGCCTTTGATTTCCTACAGCGGCTTGCAGTATCCTGCAAAACACGATATAATTTTACTGACATTTCGGAATCTTATCCTTTTGTGACATTCCGGCTTTTCTGATGATTCATTTTGTGAGGTATACTTATGGAAACTTCCTGGACACTTCCCGTCCCAAAGCATAAATTTTCGGATCTTTATCTCTGCTTCTGCGGCTACGAAGCCTGCCAGCCACTCCACAGCTACGGCCCTGCTGTACGCCCCAATTATGTGATCCACTACATTATTTCCGGGAAAGGCACTTTTACCATCGGAAACCGCACTTACCGCTTAACCGCTGGGCAGGGCTTTTTCCTGATGCCAAATGTCCGCACCTACTACGAAGCCGATGCGGATGATCCCTGGACATATCTCTGGATCGGTTTTGACGGCGAAAAAGCTGCCTCTTATGTACAGGAACTTGGTCTTTCCGAGGAGCACCCTGTCTACCAGTGCAACTTTTCCGGTGAACTGCAGTCCCTCTTGTTTCAGATGCAGAAGCACAATACATATGACACCTCTGACCAGTATCTTCTAGAAGGCTGTCTGTACCAGTTTTTCTCAATTCTTTCCCGCGAAATCACGCTTGCCGATCCTTCTGCACGGGAGAGCGGCAATCTTTACGTAGAAAAAGCCGTTGAGTTTATCCGAAATAATTATTCCAATGAAATCCTTGTCTCGGATATTGCCAGATATGTCTGCATCAACCGAAGTTACCTTTATACCCTGTTTCAAAAATATCTCCATACCTCACCGCAGGACTATCTTTCTTCCTGCCGGATCACGCGTGCGCTCGAGCTTTTATCGTATACGGATCTCTCCATCGAAACGGTCGCTTTTTCCTGTGGTTACCGGAATGCCGAAGTTTTTACCAAAGCCTTCCGCCAGAAGCAGGACATGACGCCAAGCGCCTATCGGAAAAAGTTCCGCCTGGACACGACTCCGGACTCTGCACATGTTCCGTGATCTGTCTGATTTTATTATAACGAAATCTTTCTTCCATGAACAGGAAGAAATGTTATGGAAAACCGTCAAAATGTTAGATGGCGTTTCTTAATGGCTACAGACAGCAAAAAAGCGATACAGTCATGATTTCTCATTTCTGTATCGCTTCTTCATCTTAGCTCCCCGAGTTGGGCTCGAACCAACAACCCTTCGGTTAACAGCCGAATGCTCTACCATTGAGCTATCGAGGAATATCTCAGGAATCTTTTCCTGACAATCGTTACTATAACACAATCTTTTTCGAAAAACAAGTATTTTGCGGAAAATAATTACAAAAAGCCACCGGATCTCTCCGATGGCCTTTCCGATATACCTTCAAAACCGCACATACTTTACATCTATCATTCCATTTTTTGTGAACACAACCAATTAGGTCAAGCCCTCGACCGATTAGTAACAGTCAGCTCCATGCCTTACGGCACTTCCACCCCTGCCCTATCTACCTCGTCGTCTTCAAGGGGTCTTACTTCTTTAAGAATGGGATATCTCATCTTGAGGGGGGCTTCACGCTTAGATGCCTTCAGCGTTTATCCCTTCCCGACTTGGCTACCCGGCCGTGAACCTGGCGGTTCAACCGGTACACC
>NZ_QUMG01000023.1:0-68815 GCF_003482095.1 Blautia sp. OF09-25XD | reverse complement strand
ATGATTTCGGTCAATCAAAAGTATACACACTGAAGCAGTAAGTAAGATTCGTGAGAACTTACATTATCTCGATGTGATAAGTATATTTAATCACATTTTGAGTGGCAGGCCGCGGCTGTGTATCAGGAAGAAGTAAAGAGTGCAATTATATTGCTGTATCTGGGGATTCTTGCCGGAATGGATGTGAGGAAACGGCAGATCAGCCTTGTCCTGACCGGTGTTTTATTCCTTGCAGGCATTGGATGGCAGATTCTGGTGGAACAGACATCGTGGCTGGAATGGCTGCTGTCCCTGCTGCCGGGAGCGGGATTTCTGACGCTCAGTTATATATCACGGGAACAGGTGGGATACGGGGACGGCCTTCTGCTTCTGACGGTTGGAATCTGGCTGGGATTTGGGCAGACATTCGGCGTTCTGACGCTGGGACTCATTCTCTGTTCGGTACTCTGCGGAGTCCTTCTGATGCGGAAGAAAATACGGAAACAGGATTCCATACCGCTGGTGCCGTTTCTGCTGCTTGGATTTGTGGGGAGGTGCGGAATGCTTTGAAAGTGAAAATGAGAAAAGCAAGTATTACGGTAGAGGCAGTTCTGGTCGTGCCGCTTGTTCTGATGGTGATTTTTCTTCTGCTGTCGCTGACCTTTTTTGTACACGCACGGAGCTGGTATACATTTGCGGCATATGAAAGCACAATGCTTGCCGCCAGTGAAGGCCGTCTGTCTGTGGAAAAAGGAGAGGCAGCCGCCCAAAGCCGGATGGAATGGTGGATTTCCCAGATACCGCTTCCGGCTGAACCGGTGACTGTACAGACGGAATGCAGAGAAAAAGAGATTCAGATAAAAGCAGAAGGAAACATTCTGCCAATCTGGAGCCGGAACGCGTGGGAATATTCGGTTTTGAGTGAAAGCAGGAGAAACAATCCGGTGAAAACGATCCGGAAGATACGGGCAGTAAAACAGATCTGGAACCAGAAGTAAGGACGGAAGCGGAGAAATGCAGATTGATTATAAAAGAGATTTGAATCATACATATGTTATTTTACAGGAGGAAAAAGAGCCGGACACGGCGTCGTATCAGATCCGTATGCTGCTGACAAACACAATCCCAGGGCTTTTGGACTGCAAAATCGGGAAAATGGATGATAAAACATTGTTTTACTATGAGGTGACATCAAAGCAGTCGCTTCAGAGTGTGTTTGAACAGCGCTCGATTGGGGCGGAGGCGCTGCGGAAACTGTTTGAACAGCTGCTGGATCTTCTCGAAGAACTGGGGCAGTACCTGCTTGCACCGGACGGTCTCGTTCTGCAGCCGGAGCTGGTTTTTGCAGATGCAAATCTGGAGAACTTTTCCTTCTGTTATCTGCCGGGAAAGCAGGGACACACAGGCTGTTTTCAGAAGCAGATCCGGGAGCTGATGGAATATCTGCTGCCGAAGCTGGATCACCAGGAGCAGGATGCGGTGGTACTCGGGTATGGACTGTATCGGGAGATTTCGGCGGAGATCTTTTCGGTTGAGATGATTCAGGCACTCTTATATCAGACAGGGAAAGAGAAGAAAGAAACGACGGAGCAGGAGGGAAAAGAGCGTCCCAGGGAAGAAAATCCGCCTGTACAGATGGAGGAAACACTTTGGGGAGAACAAGAAGCGGAAGCGGCGGAAAATTTTTTTGTGGAAGCGGAGGAAGAAAAGGATGAAGGACGCTGGAAAAATATTGTGGAAGCAGTGATCTGCATCGGATTTCTGGGAGGTGTGCTGGCACTGCGGTGGACACAGGCCGAAACTGTTTGGTATCTGGTGCTGGGAGGAGCGGCGGCTGTTGTGGGAATTGTAAGTCTGGCATTGGAACTTGCCAGCCGATGGAAAAAGCGGCAGTCGGGAACAGAAACAGGAAGCTATGGGAAGGCCGCAGGAATCCGGAAACAAGGAGAAACAGGAGATGTATTTTCGGAATATCAGAATCGGAAGGGCTTAAAACAGAAAGATGGAACATGGAATCCGAAAAGCGATACAGAACAGCAGGGATGGAAAAGGGATTCCTCAGTCGAAAAAGAGAAAACATGGGAAAAGAATGAAGAACAGGAAAACAGAAAGATGCACAGCCTGATGGAATTGGAGGGGCATGAAGAGGATCTGTTTGGAAAAACGGAACTGCTGACCAGCCCGGAGGATGAGGGAAGGGCATATCTGATTCCGATAGATCCGATTGATCTTCCGCTGATTCCGATTGAACGCGGAAGCACATTGATTGGAAAACTGTCAGCGGCGGCAGATATAATTCTGCCATACCGTACGGTAAGCCGCCTTCACGCAAAGCTGGTCAGTACAGAAGAGGGAGATTATCTGCTGGATCTGAATTCGCGGAACGGAACAACGGTGAATGGCGTTCCATTGATGGGCGAGACAAAAAAGAAGCTGGAGGATGGAGACGATATCTCATTTGCCGGGAAGAAATACCGGTATAAGGCGGGAGAGAAAAACAGAAATTAGAGAAAAATGACGCATTACACTTTTTCGATTTGGAGAAAGCGCTGGATGCGTTATTTTTAATATGGCAGAATGATCAAAGAAAAAAGTTATGCGAATGAAACAAAAATATTATAGAAAAGAAAATTATGCATAAAATTAAAAAAAGAAATAATGTAAAAAATAATGTCATAAAACGTCGAAAGCCGTCGTGAAGCGTCAATAATTGTCGAAAAACGTTTATCAAAAAAGAAAAAAATTTGACGATTTCTTGCATTTACAAGTGAATTAAATTATAATAAAAAAATAGCACAGATAAGGAAATGATGTAATGGAAGAACAAAGGAAAAACAGTTACGATCCGAACGAAGATATCGTGGACCGTATGTGGAAGAGGTCAAAAAACAGCATCAATCTGGTCATCGTCGTATGCAATATTCTGGTATTCCTTGCAGTCACACTGACCGGAGGGACAGAGAGCTCCAGACATATGATGGACTGCGGTGCGGCGTATGCGCCGCTGATTGAGAGCGGAGAATACTATCGCCTGTTTACGAGTATGTTTCTTCACTTTGGCATCCAGCATCTGATCAACAACATGCTGCTTCTTTTGTTCCTTGGGGATTACCTAGAACGCGCAGTTGGAAAGATCCGTTATCTGGTCATCTATCTGGGCGGCGGACTCGTCGGAAATCTGTGCTCGTATCTGCATGAACTGTCCCTGATGAAAACAGGGGAAGCACCGGCAGTTTCCGCCGGCGCTTCGGGAGCGATTTTTTCTGCTGTCGGAGCGATGCTTGTTCTTCTGGCATTTCGGAAAGGAAGGCTGGAGGATCTCACCTTCCGGAGGATGGCCGTCATGGCTGTCCTTTCGCTGCTGGTCGGATTCCAGTCTTCAAATGTGGACAACTTCGCACACATCGGCGGTTTTCTGGCAGGTGCAGTCCTGATGGCGGTTCTCTATCCGGGAATGGCAAGGATCAGGAAAAGGGGAAAACGACCGTAAAGGTGCTTCCTTCCCCGGGAACGGAAGAAACGGAAATCGTGCCGTCGTGTGCGGTTACAATTTCCTTGCAGATGGCAAGTCCAAGGCCGGTTCCGTTTTTCTTATGTGTGACAAAAAGGTCAAAGAGAGTCGGCAGATCCTCGGCGGGGATTCCGCAGCCAGTGTCCTGCACACGGATGGTCAGAAAGTCACCGTCGAAACAGAGAGAGATTTTGATCGTTCCGCCGGAAGGCATTGCTTCCGCCGCATTTCGGATCAGGTTCAGAAAAAGCTGACGAAATTGCGTGGTATCAAGGGCAAAGCGCGGAATGGCAGATTCCTTGACAAGTTCAATGGAAACCTGTTGTTTTTCGAGGAGAACGCCGGTATCGGCACAGAGATTCTGGAGCAGAAGATAAGGATTCACGTAAGCGCGTACCGCCCGATATGAATGATTATAGCAGGAGAGCTCATCGAGCAGGGAGTTCAGAAAAGCCATATTTTCCTGGATTTTCTGAAAATAGAGATCGTTGGAAAGCTCCGGATGCGCTAAAAGAAGAAGCTGATGAAAGCTGTGGATAACCGCAACAGGATTTCGAACCTCATGTGAAATCCGGGAAATCATAGCGTGACATTCTTCCGATAAGCCCTGTGAATTGGTTGTTGGTTCTTTTGACATAGCCGTATCCTCCTTATGATGCGTAGGTAATGATTTTTGATTAGGCAAAAGTTTAGCATTGAAAAGGGGGAGCGCGCAACAAAAAGCGTTCTGCATTATTTGACATTTTTCGACAAATAGTGAGAAAATAGAGTTGTTCGGAACCGTGCAGAACGGGATTCGGAACAACAGAAGAATTAAAAAAAGTAAAGGAGAAAAAGATCATGGATTGTATTTTTTGTAAATTAGCAAACGGAGAAATTCCAACCGCGACATTGTATGAGGACGATGAGTTCCGTGTCATTCTGGATCAGGGACCGGCAACGAAGGACATGCGCTGATTCTTCCAAAACAGCATTTTGCAAACATTTATGAAATTCCGGATGAAACCGCAGCGAAAGCATGATTCTCGGCAAAAAAATGGCGACGGCCATGACGAAAGCGCTTCATTCTGATGGCTTCAATCTGGTACAGAACAATGGTGAGGCAGCAGGACAGACGGTATTCCACTTCCATATGCATCTGATTCCAAGATATGAAGGTGACAATGCCGGTATTGCTGCATGGAAGCAGGGAACTCTCGAGGATGCGGTAAAAGAGCAGATCATTGAGAGCGTGACGGCAGAGCTGAAGGCCTGAGAAAAGGCTGGCAGCAGCCAGAAAAAGAATCAATGACAGACGAACAGGGGCGGAGAACAATGGACAAAAATAACTTTTCAGAAATATATAAAAAGTATATAATGACAGCCTATTCAGCCGCAATGCAGGTGGTGCACAATGAAGCCGATGCGGATGATATCGCACAGGAAACGATGGTGAAACTGTACCTGAATATTGATGCGCTGGATGAAGACAGAGTAGAAGGCTGGGTCCGTGTCGCTGCAAAGAATCTGGGAATTGATTATCAAAGAAAAGCACAACGTTTTGACTGGAACGAACTGGATGAGGATCTTCGGGCGGAAGAGATGGAACTTCCGACGCTTGCAGAGGAAGAAATGCAGGAGAGAAATCATTTTTTTCGGGAAGTGATGGATGCACTGAAAGATCATGATGAATCGGGTTATTATATTACGCGTGAAATCAAGGTGCATGAGCGTTCGGAAAAGGAAGTAGCATCCGAAATGGGTATCACCATCGGAAATCTGCGGGTGAAAATGACCCGGACGAAAAAATGGCTTTGCCAGCACTTTGCTGACAAAGCCAGAGAAAGGGGATTTCTGTAGTTACTATTTGCGTTCGCATTCCTGGATCAGGGAAAGGATGCGGCCGATGGAATCGGTGTGGCTGCTCTTCTTCATCGCATTGATGTAGGTCTGACGATTTTCGTAAACCTCACGGATTGCGGACTGAAGGGTCTGCGCATTCACGGATTCTTCTTCCAGAACTTTACTGTAACCCTGACGCTCAAAGGAACGCGCATTTAAAATCTGGTCTCCGCGGCTGGCATTGGCAGAAAGCGGAATCAGAATGTTTGGTTTTGCCAGAGCACTGATTTCGCAGATCGCATTTGCGCCGGCGCGGGAGATGATCAGATCTGCTGCAGCGAAGAGATCCGGGAGTTCATCTTTGATGTACTCGAACTGAACGTAACCTTCGGTACCATTTAAGGATGCATCCAGTTTATCTTTACCGCAGAGATGAATCACCTGGAAATCTTTCAGAAGTTCTGGTAAAATAGAACGGACCGCATGATTGACAGCGACGGAACCGAGGCTTCCTCCGATGACGAGAATAACCGGTTTTGCGGCATTGAATCCGCAGAACTTCAGGCCTTCCCGTGCATCGCCGGACAGCAGTTCCTGGCGGATTGGCGTTCCGGTCAGAACGGCTTTGTTTTCTGGGAGACATTTAACGGTTTCCGGGAAATTACAGCAGACCTTTGCAGCGGACGGAATACACAGTTTATTTGCCAGGCCAGGCGTCATATCCGATTCATGGATGAGCGCCGGAACTTTACATGCTTTGGCGGCAAGGACAACCGGTACCGAAACGAAGCCGCCTTTGGAGAAGACAACGTTTGGTTTCAGCTTTTTGAGCAGTTTTTTTGCTTCAAAGTAGCCTTTTACGACGCGGAATGGATCGGAAAAGTTTTTCGGATCGAAGTAGCGGCGCAGCTTTCCGGATGAAATTCCGTAATACGGAATGCCGAGATCTTCGATCAGCTTGCGCTCCATACCGTCGTAGGAACCGATATAAGAGATTTTATAACCTGCTTCCTTTAATTTTGGAATCAGGGCAATATTCGGGGTAACATGGCCGGCGGTACCTCCGCCTGTCAGAACAATATGCTTCATGAGAATTCCTCCCTGGAATTTGATAATATCATTTGGCTTTTATTATCCCCTCAAGAAGAAAAAAAGTCAAGAGCGGTTACAACATGGAAAATGCCGAGGAACGGAAGAAGATGAAAAAGATAGAAAAAGAAGAACAGCTGAAAAAGAAACTGGAGCAGACGACGGAAGAAAAAATGGCTGCGGATTCGAAAACGGTGGAAGGGGAATCGGCAGTTGTAAAGGCAGAGGAAGGAAACACAGCAACAGAACAGGAGGCTGCGCCTGCGCTTTCAGAGGAAGAACTGAACGCAATGTACGAGCGCTTCCAGCAGCGCCTCCAGAAGGAAGGACTCGCGGACGCGGAAGGCAACCCGACAGAAAAAACACTGGAGATCCGCCGCCAGATCGTGGAGAGAAAGGCAGAACGCGAAAAGCAGGCGGAGAGACAGAAGAAGATTGCGAAGAGAGCGAAAACAACAAAACACTGGGTACGGACGGCAAAGGCGGCTGGTGTTGTGTTGGTTGTGGGAGCGTGCGTTTTTGGGGCGAGTATGACGAGCGAGGCGAATCGGATTCGGTTGGTGGAGACGATTGGTGGGGTTCGGAATTCGGGTGATGTGGTAAAAACAAATAATGGTGAGGATCGAGAATATTCATCAGGTGAATTAGATGAAGAAACAAAAAAAATAAGTCAAATATTGCATATTGCAGTGCCAGAATTTTACTATATACCAACAGGAATGAAATATGATAAGGTACAAATATTGGAAGAAGCACAAATGGCTATAATTCGATATCAATATAATGACCATTTTGTGTATTTTCATTTGGCAGCGAATGAAAAAGAATTATCACAAGGTGATTGGAAAGATAAAGAAAAAGTTCAAATAGAAACGCTTGATGATGTAATTGATGTTGAAATGGGAAGCGTGTCCGAAAATAATGAAGAAAATTATTATGCAAAATGGAAATATAAAGATTCGTATTATCAATTAAGTGGTCAAATAGAAAAAGAAGAGTTGATGAAGATTTTAAGTGAAATGCAGTATAACTTGTAATTAGTTGAAGTATTGTACGTATATATAATGTAGATGAAGACGAGGGGAAAGAGGAAGTATGAAAAAGGTTATTAATTTGAAAAACTTACTCTTTTGTGCAATGCTCGCTTTATCAATTGCTTTAAGCACAGTAAGTGCGCAGGCAGCACCGTTAGATAACTTAGGTAATACAGTAGATGGATCTGTCTTGACGAATGAAACAGAAGCATTTGGAAATTACCAGAGTGTGGCAAGAAGTACATATTTACATCAAGGATTTGTGAGAATCACAAATAATGGAAATGGATATGTTGGGATAGCTGGAGGAACAGAATGCAATGTTCTTTGTAATACCATAAAATTAAATGTCTATTTAGAGCGTTCAAGCGGTGACGGAAATTTTTATAGTTACAAAAAATGGGAAAATGTAGATTACAATGAAGCATCGTTGTATATGAGTAAAGAAGTTAAGGTGGAAAAAGGTTATTACTATCGATTAAGAGGATACCATTCTTGTACCAAGAGCGGTGTTACTGAAAATGGTGGTAGTGTAACAGATGGTATTTACATTGGATAATCATTATTTTTAAATTAGTAAAACGAGTAAAAGAAATATCATGTATACAAGCACAAGAGAGTAGCATAAATGAACGGAAATGATTTTTAACCCAGCAATTTGCAACTCCCTCACCCCTTAAAAATCCCGGGGCCAGTCCCCTATAGAAACCTTATAACAATGAATATATTAAGACGAAAACGCAGATCTTTCAGGATTTTCAACGCGTCGAAATTCCTTTTTCCAACCACAACACAGATCTGAGTCATCATGTGTTACTATGTTCAGTGTGTGAGTGATCATACGGAACATCGGCTGGCCCCGATAAGTGAGGCATCGGTATTACTGCAGGAATACCGGTGCCTCTTTTCTATGCACTTCCGGCGGCCGATGCCCATAATTGAACAAAAATATCAAGATTGTTGTGCAATCTGCCTTAAAATTCCGTTGGAATCTGCCAGATATTATGCTATAATAATCAAAAAAGAGAGAATAAGCATAAAATACAAAAGGAATTTCAGATTATTTTCGCGGACAACGCGTCAAAGACCATGCTGGCCGCGATAACGGGCCAAACGCATAACGCGTGTTTTGACCCGCAGTGACAACATTTTGTCCCCGAACAAAACGGGAGAACAGGAGGCATCTTATGCGTCTTACATTTCTTGGAGCAACACATGAAGTGACGGGCAGTTGTTATTATCTGGAGGCTGCCGGAAAGAAGTTTTTAGTGGACTGCGGTATGGAGCAGGGACCGAATATTTATGAAAACAAGCCGATTCCGGTCCCGGCATCCCAGCTTGATTTTGTATTGATCACGCACGCGCACATCGACCATACCGGAAATCTGCCGCTGCTGTATGCGCACGGCTTCCGCGGCCCAATCTATATGACTCCGGCGACGGTAGCGCTTTCGGACATCATGCTCCGCGACAGTGCACACATTCAGCTCGCCGAGGCCGAGTGGCGGAACCGCAAGAACCGTCGGGCGGGAAAAGAAGATTACGTCACACCATACACAATGGAGGACGCCCTCGGCGTGATCCGCTTGCTGGAGGGCATTCCGTATCATCAGCGTGTGACACTATCGGACGGCATTCAGATCCGTTTTCTCGATGCCGGTCATCTGCTCGGCTCCGCATCCATTGAGCTGTGGCTGACAGAGGACGGTGTGACGAAAAAACTGCTCTTCTCCGGCGATATCGGAAATATCCATCAGCCGCTGATCAACGACCCGGAGTACCCGGAGAGCGCTGATTACGTGATTATGGAATCCACCTACGGTGACCGGAGCCACGGTCCGAAACCGGATTATGTACCGGAGCTGGCAAAAATCATTCAGGAAACGCTCGACCGCGGCGGCAACCTCGTGATCCCGTCGTTTGCTGTTGGAAGAACGCAGGAGATGCTGTACTTTATTCGTGAAATTAAGGCAGAACATCTGGTTCACGGCCACGGCGAATTCCCGGTTTACGTGGACAGTCCGCTTGCCGTTGAGGCAACCAATATTTTCCGCGATCATCAGAAAGAGTGCTACGATTCCGATGCAGCTGCGCTCCTTGCGCAGGGCATTAATCCGATTCTGTTTCCGGGCTTAAAGCTCTCGATTACATCCGATGAGTCGAAAGCCATCAACTTCAACGAAACCCCGAAGGTCATCATATCCGCAAGCGGCATGTGCGATGCAGGCCGAATCAAGCATCATCTGAAGCACAACCTCTGGCGGCAGGAGAGTACGGTTCTCTTCGTCGGCTATCAGGCCGTCGGTACACTGGGACGGGCGCTGATCGGAGGCGCGAAGGAAGTGAAACTGTTCCAGGAAGAGGTTCATGTGAACGCGCACATCATCCAGTTCCCGGGCATGAGTGGCCACGCAGATCAGGAAGGACTGCTCAAATGGGCGGGCAGTCTGCGGGCAAAACCGGACCGCGTTTTCGTGACGCACGGAGAGGATAAGGTGACGGAACTTTTTGCAGAAAAACTGTGGGATGAATTCCGTTATCCGGCGATGGCTCCGTTCTCCGGAACCGTATTTGATCTGAAAGAAAATGAATTTATCGAGAAAACTGTCGGCATTCCGATCCAGAAAGAAAGTGCCGCAAATGCAGGAACCCTGCGCACGAGAAGCAGCGGAAATGCCGTCTTCGACCGCCTCGTTGCGGCTGGTCAGCGGCTGCTTACGGTTATTACAAGAAACAAAGGCGGCGCCAACAAAGATCTTTCCAAATTTGCTGACCAGATCAACAGTCTCTGCGACAAATGGGACAGATAAAGCAGTCCGGTGGCTGGAAGAAAGACTGTGCTATTAATATAGAAGAAAAACCGGAAGAAAGCAGGCGGCAGGGAAGCTGTGCTGCATCAGAAAAGAAAAAACAGAAGTGGATAAATTACAAACTCCCCGGGGTGAGCATTCCCCGGGGAGTTATTATAATAAAAAAGAGCAAGCGTAAAAAAGTTATTTCTGGATAGCCTGTTCCAGCGCTTTTGCAAGCTGGTCTGGACATGATGTTCCGCGTCCGTTGCAGTCGATGCCTTTCATGCGGGAGATGGCTTCGTTTACGTCCATGCCCTCAACGAGTCTTGCAACACCCTGTGTGTTTCCGTTGCATCCGCCTACGAACTGTACGTTGTGTACTTTACCGTCTTCTACCTCAAACAGAATTTTTCTGGAACAGGTACCTTTTGTTGTATATTCCATCGATAGGATCCTCCTTTGTGAATAAAAAATTAGAACATTATCGTGAACTTCAGCCACGATAATTCTTCGGTTCCTGCTATTATATCATAGATTACGAAAACAGCAAAGAAAAAAGATACCACAGATCCCAAATTTATTGTATACTGTAACAGGAATTACAAAGAAACCAGAAGGAAAAGAAAATGGACTCCCGGAGTTTTCCGTTCTTACTTTAGCGGCTGACCGCTGACAAAAATGATTTCATAAAAGCAAGAACAGAAAGAATCGGGGAGTACATGTAAAGTTATTGGAGGATATCATAAACATGAAGTTAATCGGAATTATCGGTGCAATGGAAGTTGAAGTTGCAAGCTTAAAGGAAATGATGACGGATGTTACAATCCGCACGAAGGCATCCATGGAGTTCAACCACGGTTACCTGAACGGAAAAGAAGTGGTTGTTGTGCGCAGCGGAATCGGCAAAGTAAACGCCGGTATCTGCACCCAGATTCTTGTAGATGATTACGGCGTGGACTGTGTCATCAACACCGGAATTGCAGGCTCCCTGCGGAATGAAATTAACATCGGCGATATCGTGATCTCGACCGATGCTGTTCAGCACGACATGGATGTGCGCATCTTCGGATACCCGCTCGGCGAGATTCCGCAGATGGGTGTTTTGAGCTTCCCGGCAGACGAGCACCTCGCAGAGGTGGCAGAGGAAGTCTGCAAGGAAGTCAATCCGGAAATCCAGGTATTCCGCGGACGCGTGGTCAGCGGTGACCAGTTTATTTCCAGCAAAGAAGTGAAAAACCGTCTGATCGAGGAATTCAACGGTTCCTGCGCCGAGATGGAGGGCGCTGCGATTGCGCAGGGCGCTTATCTGAACAAGATTCCATACGTCGTACTCCGCGCCATCTCCGACAAAGCAGACGACAGCGCAACAATGGACTACCCGACCTTTGAGAGCGAGGCAGCCCGCCACTGTGTCAACCTGCTGCAGGAAATGGTAAAACGCCTGTAATCTAAAAAAAGCAAGAAGAAAAAATCGACAAACGGGCAGGCGAAAACCAGCGAAACCAGGCGAACCGGCACGAAAGCAGTCCCCTGAAGGAACGAAAAATAAAAATTCACGCGAAAAAGCACAGAATCACAAAGAATTTGACGAACGTTTTTTGTTTCCAAATTTTTCCGGCAGTGCTATACTGTGGCACATCGGAGGAGGAGACGTCCTTCTGTCCGATATGCCAGCGGAAGAATCCTGTGCGCGCAAATTCTGCCGCGGCATCCGCCGATGCACCGCAACGGAAGCACCGGCATATGATCATGACAGGCAAATTCAAAAATCATCAGGGGGAATAAGAATGCTGGGGTTTTGTGTGAAACAAAATGTGTTCTTATACGCAATGATAGCAGCAGGAATCGCCGGTGTGTGGTGCCTGTTCTGGAATAACCGTTTCTACACCCGGGCCATCCGCGATCTCGGAAGGCTGAAGGAACCAAAGTCGAAATGGACCAGGTCGGTGCTGGAAACGTGTCAGAGAAAAGCGCATCCCTTTTCGAATGCCGGGGCGTTTATGCGCAGCCAGATTGCACAGGGCAGGTCAGCGGGAATGGCAGTCCCGACGCTTCTGCGCGGAAGCCAGAATATGATCCTCACGGTTCTGGCGCTGTCGATTCTTTCGCTGTGGGCGATCTACCGATACCGTTATGGAGAGACGGAGCTGATGCGCTACCTCGGAACGGGCATCGCGCTCGCCGGAGGCCTTGTCTTTTTCCGGCTCTGTCTGGATTTCGGCGGAAAAGAGGAAATTCTGCTGAACGGCTGGACAGACTATCTGGAAAATGAGTTTGCAGCGACGAAACAGAGTGCGGTGCTGGAAACCGTACAGCAGACCGAACGGCAGCCGGTGCAGGCGGAAACCATGGCACAGGCAGGAACCGGAGCGGCGAAAGCAAAAGCGCAGACTGCGGGAAGCGAGTCCGCCAAAGAGAGGAATGAACTGTTCGCAGATCCGGAAAAAGAAGCGAGGATTTCGAAAGTCAGGGAGGGCATCCGCCAGACCGCCGCGGCCGAGAGCAGGTTTGCCGGAATGCTGACGCCAGAGGAAGAGAAGCTGATGAGGGAGATTATCAGCGAATACGTGTAAATACCAGGGGATCAGGCCGGGGAGCATGTCATATCGACATGACCATATTTCCGAATCGGCAGTCCGCAGGTATCTAAGATAAAAATATTTCAGGCAGTGCCGTCTTTCAAAACAGACAGGCGGCACTGCTTTCCCGGATAAAGCAGAATCATCATCTGCAAAAGGAGGAACCAACATGAGACTTGTAATTCTTGAGGCAGAGTCACTGGGAAAGGACATGGATCTGTCCGGCTTTTCCCGTTTTGGAGAAGTGACAGTATATGAAAAAACAACGGAGGAGGAATGCCCGGAGCGTGTGCGGGAGGCGGATATTGTCATCTGCAACAAGGTGCGCATGTGCAGCCGCACCCTGTCCGGCGCGGAGAACCTGAAACTGATCTGCGTCACCGCAACCGGCATCAACAACATCGATCTCGATTATGTGAAGCGCCACAACATCGCCGTGACGAACGTCGCCGGCTATTCCACCGTCAGCGTGGCCCAGCACACCTTTGCGATGTACTTCTATCTGGCAGAAAAACTCCGTTATTACGATGATTACGTAAAAAACGGCAGCTACGCCGCCAGCAGCCTTTTCACCTGCATGGACAGACCGTTCACCGAGCTGGAGGGCAAGACGTGGGGCATCATCGGCCTTGGCGCGATCGGCAGAAAAGTGGCTTCGATTGCACAGGCATTCGGCTGCCGTGTGATCTATTACTCCACCTCCGGTGCACACGACGATCCGGACTACGAGCGGGTCGATCTCTATCGTCTGCTGAAGGATTCTGATGTGGTTTCCATCCACGCCCCGTTAAATGAGGCGACCGAGAACCTGATGAATATCGAAACGTTTGCCAACATGAAGCGGAACGCAATTCTGATCAACGTCGGCCGCGGCTCGATCGTGAATGAGCGTGACCTCTGCTGTGCCCTGCGCGAAGGCCTGATCGCCGGAGCAGCGCTCGATGTACTTTCCAGCGAGCCGATCCGCAGTGACAGTCCGTTGCTGAAAATGGCGGACGACGACCGCCTGTACATCACGCCGCACATCGCCTGGGCATCGAAGGAAGCCCGCACGCGCCTGATCGGACTGGTGCAGAAAAATATTGCTTCGTACCTGGAAGGCGGCATGGAAAACCGCGTGGTATAAAAGGGATACAAAGCCAGGGACAAAATACATAAAAAGAGCCGGACATCCGACGGAACCGCAGAGGGGGCTGTAAGAACAGCCGCTCCCAAGTTCCGCCGGATGCCCGGCTTTTACATTTGCTTTATTCGCTGCAAAAACGAGAGAACATTATTCCTCTGTAATCTGAATTTCCAGATAATCAAACTCCAGCGATTCAATAAAATTATCCTGTGTGAACCGCGTTTTCGATCTCCGTTTAAACTCCGAAATATTCGTATCGAGCCAGATCGGCTTCGCCAGATTCCAGGCATCGCAGATTTCATCGAGCGCACGGAAGACCTTGTGCGTTCTGGTATCCTCATCGTCGATGCAGACGGTAAGATCCTGAAGAATATGATTGTTTTCCACTAATTTTCCCCACATCTGAAACATATTAAAAATCCTCCTGAAAAGTACAAAGTAAACAGTGCATTTGGAACGACCGTGTTAATCGCTGGTAACGGTATGCAGTTCTTTAAAATCCTTCGGCGAGATCCCGTACTCTTTTTTAAACGCGCGGTAAAAACTCGAATAGTCGTGAAATCCGAACAGCAGATACACCTTCGTGACCGGTACATCGCCGAGCAGCGCTTCACGGCACCTTGCCAGCCGCTTTTTGGAAATGTACTGGTGGATCGACATGCCGATTTCATCCTTGAAAACGTGTGCAATGTGATATTTGCTCACAAAAAGTTCCGCCGCCAGCCGTTCGAGCGACAGATCCTCGGACAGGTGCTCATCAATATAGAAACAGAGCTGTTCATACAGCGAGAGCTGTGCTTTCCGGGTGAGCGGGTGATGCTGCTCATACACCGTTCGGTTGATCTGCATCAGCAGGTCGCTGACGTAGAGAAAAATCTGCGTCTCTTTTCCAAAATGATCGGACCGCATTTCTTCGATCAGGCGGATGGTGCGGTACTGGATCGTGTTGAACTCGACGGAATCGAGCGGGAACAGATATTTCTGATTTTCGGCAGCGTATTCCATCAGGTAAACGTAGTCGGCGGAACGGGCGCGGAGCTGCTCTGCAAAAGCGGCGCTGACCCAGAACACAAAGCGGCGGTACGGCACAGACAGGTCGTGCATCACCAGATGATGCGGCACGCCGGGCGGAATCAGAAGAAGATCGCCGGGCGTCGGTGTGTAGAGCACTCCGTCGATTTCCAGTGAGATCGCCCCTTCGAGAAAGAGATAGAACTCATAATGCGTATGCGTATGTTCTTTTACGCCGGGCACATCGTCGGTGCTGTAATAGTATAACTCAAACGTATCCGAAATCATGTACTGCCGGGTGGCAAATTTCGTCTGCAGTTTTTCTTTCATAATAAAAGCATCCTTGCAAAAAAATGATATTTTTGAACCATAGCAACAATTCCCAGCATATCACAAAACAGCAAGTTTTACAATGTATTCGGCAATTCGCACAATAGAAAAAAACAACTTGTCCGGTTATGATACAAGGGAATAAAATAAAAACAGAATGCAGAATAAATTTCAGATAAAGATCAAAACGGAGGAACAGCTATCATGAATCAGATTCTCGAACAGCTTGGAACATACGGCATTGTGCCGGTTGTCGTTTTACAGGATGCAGCAAAAGCAGAGCCGCTTGCCGAAGCTCTCTGCAAGGGCGGACTTGCCTGCGCCGAGGTGACCTTCCGCACCGATGCGGCAGAAGAATCCATCCGCATTATGAGCGAAAAATTCCCGGAGATGCTGGTGGGAGCCGGAACTGTGCTCACAACCGAGCAGGCGGACCGCGCCGTGAAAGCCGGAGCAAAATTTATCGTCAGCCCGGGCCTCAACCCGGAGGTAGTAAAATGGTGCCAGGCACACGAAGTACCAGTAATCCCGGGCATCGTGACTCCGACGGAGATGGCGCAGGCAATCGGTCTTGGGCTCACCATGGTGAAATTCTTCCCGGCAGAACCGGCAGGCGGACTGAAATACATCCGTGCCATCGCAGCACCGTACACCATGATGAAATTCATGCCGACCGGCGGCATCAACCCGCAGAATGTAAGAGAATACCTGGCATACGACCGCATCGCAGCATGCGGCGGAAGCTGGATGGTAAAAAATACGATGATTGAAAACAACGAATTCGACCGCATCGAAGAGCTGGTGAAAGAGGCGGTTGAGATCGTAAAGGAAAGCCGGACGTGACGACATCCTTCCCGCAGCCGCTGGGCACCGACCGTTGACCTCGAGCGTGATCCGAGATGGGGAAGAAACGAGGAGGGCTACGGCGAGGACCCTGTGCTGACCGGAAAAATGGCCGGCGTTTACATCGAGGGAATGCAGGGCGACGATCCAAAATATCTGCGCTGTGCATCAACCCTGAAACACTTCTATGGAAACAACACCGAGGTCGGCCGCGGCTGGAAGAACTCTTCGATTGACCCGCGGAATAAATATGAGCTGTATCTCGAGCCGTTCCGCAGATGTATTGAGGAGAGCGGCGCAGAGGGCATCATGACGGCGTACAACAGAATCAACGGCACCGTCGGCGGAATGGTCCGGGAAAACATGGAAATCTCGGAATCCGTCATCATGAAACAGGCGGACCAGAAGATGTATGAAAATAAAAAAAGTTCACGGTGAATCGCCGCAATGGATTGTCCCCGCGGGTCTTTTCGTGGTACAATGAAACATAACCGATAAAAAGAAAAACGAGGGCAGAACATGAACGAATTATATGAAATGATTGAAAAGAAAATCAAAGAATCCGGCTATCCGCGGCCGATTTCGGGAAGCGATGTTTACGATGACATCTGCGACCAGATCGAGGGAAAAGAGAACGGTTCCTATGTGGTATTATCGAAATTTGATGATGATGTGATTTTCGAGTACCACATCACGGTGATGGATGATGAATTCAACCTCGGCGTGCTGACGATGCGCACCCCGGAGGGCGTGTTTGAGACTGATTTTGACCAGTAAAAGAGAAAAGAAAGAGGTTGTTACTTATGCCGAATGTTGAAAAAATCACAAAACAGACGGAAAATCCGTTCGTAAATCTTTACCTGGTGGAAGGGACAAACAAAGTAAACCATCACTTCCGCTATTACGTGGCTTCCCGCGCAAAATCCATCGAGCAGATGAAGATTAAAACAAGGAAAAATACGCCGGACGGTGTGCTGATGTACAGTCTGTACGGGGAAAAACGCGACAAAATTGTCCTGGTGCGCCAGTACCGCGTTTCCATTGATGACTACATCTACGAATTCCCGGCAGGCCTGGTGGAACCGGGCGAGGAGTTCCATGAGGCTGCCGTGCGCGAGATGCATGAGGAGACCGGTCTTACGTTTCACCCGTTGAAAGTAGATCCCTGCTACGAGAAACCGTTCTTCACCACAATCGGCCTGACCGATGAAGCATGCTCTGCCGTTTACGGCTGGTGCGAGGGCGAGATCAGCCGCAAATACCTCGAAGAGAGCGAAGTGATCGAAGTTGTCCTTGCTGACCGCGAGGAGGCAAAGAGAATCTTAAAGGAAGAAAATGTAGCAATTATGTGTTCTTATCATCTGATGCATTTTATTCATGATGAGGAGCCGTTTGCATTCCTGAAATAAGTGGAGGGGAGCCAGAAAAACACAACCCCTGGAAGTTCTTAGCACGAACTGCCAGGGGTTGTGTTTTTCTGACTCCCATTTACGTTGTGGGGGACGGGAGGGTGAGGACTCAGGTGTAGTATT
The DNA here is from genome assembly GCF_003482095.1 of Blautia sp. OF09-25XD. Lineage (NCBI taxonomy): Bacteria > Bacillati > Bacillota > Clostridia > Lachnospirales > Lachnospiraceae > Blautia > Blautia sp. OF09-25XD. The sequence goes on along the minus strand of NZ_QUMG01000023.1, from coordinate 51,168 downwards.
GGGCCTGGGTTTCGTAAAGATTGGCGTAGATGCCGTGGTTTGCGAGGAGGGTGTCGTGGGTTCCGTCTTCGGCGATGCGGCCGTGGTCGAGGACGATGATGCGGTCGCAGAATTTGCAGCTGCTCATGCGGTGGGAGATGTAGACAGCCGTTTTACCGGCGGTCATCTGGCTGAACTGTTTGTAGATTTCGGCCTCAGCGATCGGGTCGAGGGCTGCGGTCGGCTCGTCGAGGATGACGAACGGGGCATCCTTGTAGAGGGCGCGGGCGATGGCGGTGCGCTGGGCCTCGCCGCCGGAAAGGTCGACACCGGAGCCGTTGTTGTTGTAAAGGCGGGTGCGGACGCCCTGCGGGAGTTGCTGTACACGGTCGGTGAGACCGACTTTTGCAAGAGAGGATTGCAAAGCAGCTTCATCAATCTCGGTTCCGGCGGCGATGTTTTCGTCGAGCGGGAGGGAAAACAGGTGGAAATCCTGGAAAACGACGGAGAATGCCTGCGTGTACTCTTTGTAGCTATATTTGCGGATGTCAATGCCATTCAGGGTGATGTAACCTGAAGTTGGCTCATACAGGCGGCAGAGCAGCTTGATGAGTGTTGTCTTTCCGGCTCCGTTACGGCCAACGAGGGCGGTTTTTTCGCCGACGGCAAAGGACAGTGTCACATGTTCGAGTACCGGAATATTCGTACCGGGATAAGAGAATGAGACATCGTGGAATGCAAATTCGTACTGGCCGTCGTCGCGTTTCTCAATCGGCAGTGTACCGTCGTAGGCCATAGACGGCTGCGCAATGAAATCCTCATAGGTCGAGAGATAGGAATTGATATAGTCGAACTCCGATCCGGTTGCGAGAAATGTCTGAAGATCACTCATGGCGCGTGTCACGGAACCGGCATACAGAAGAACATCCCCAATGGGGAGAACGCCGTACAGAGCCCTGGCGCCGATCACAAGGTACGCAGCGAAATTGGAAAGGAGCGAAAGCAGCGCGTTTTTTCCGTCTGTGATGGCGGAGAAGCGGGCGAAGTCGAGGTACATCGGCAGAAAGTGTTCCATGGCTTTTCCAAACTGTACGTCGAGAAAATGATCGAGATGACCGATGCGGATATCGTCCGCGCGCCGTTCTTCAAGCATCACATTAACGAGATAATTGGCAACCGAGTTGGAATGGTCGTTGCCCTGGTTCAGCTCTATCTTTTTCTGCGTACTCCTGCGGTTGATGCGGGAGGAAAGTGCAAGCTGCACACCACAGAGCAGGAGCAGTGCAAGCATCGAAAACGACGAGGTGAAAAAGTTATTCCTGCTGCTGTCGGACAGAAGAAACAGACGGAGCAGGAAAAACAGGGCATAGAGAACCGAGAGCAGGGAAGTGATCAGCGTATGAATGACAATGAGCTGGTCACCCACATTTCCCGATCCCATGGAGGAGACGTTGGTGCGCCGGATGGCATCCATCGTCTCTGTTTTTCGAATTTCTCAAACTCCAGCTCCAGCGCCTTTGCGGTGATTTTCTGTTCCGTGCGTGCAAGACAGAGTTCTTTTTGGCCGTCGAGATACTGACGGCAGATTTTTTCAAACAATCCCAGCCCATACTGCGTAAGCAGAAAGACGACAACAGTATACAGACAGGCGCGGTACGACTTTGCAAGCAGTAAATTCAAAATTCGCGCCGAGAAAAACAAGGAGAGATACGGCAGCGTTGCAGCTGCAAAAGCGCTTCCGAGAAGCCAGAACAGCACGCGGTGATTGCCCTGGCTCACCATAGTTAAAAAGCGGCAGATGGCATGAAACCGTTCTTTCATTTTCATCAGATATCTTCCTCCGTTTCCTGATAATACTGGCTCTGCACCTCAAACATATGCGCATACGATCCGCCGAGGGCAATCAGCTCATCGTGGGTTCCGCATTCTTTGATCTTTCCGTTTTCGAGAAACAGGATCGTATCGCAGAAGCGTGTCGATGCAAGACGATGCGAGATGAAAAGCGCAGTCTTATTTTTCAGCAGTGTGCTGTAGATTTCGTACATTTTATTTTCCGAGATTGCATCGAGCGCAGCCGTCGGCTCATCGAGCAGGAGCAGATGGCAATTTTTATAGAGTGCCCGCGCCATCATCAGTTTTTGCATTTCACCGCCGGAAAGCGTAATGCCGTCGTCCGCCATATCCTTGCCAAGATAGGTTTCTTCTTTCTGCGGCAGACTTGCAATTTTTTCCCAGAGTCCGGCGCGGATGAGTGCTTCTCGGCAACGGTTACGATCGGTCTCTTCCAGTGGGGAGCAGCTCACATTTTCTGCAATCGAAAACGAGAGTGCAAACGGGTCCTGAAAGACCGCCGCGATTGCTTTGTAATACTGTGCCGGATTCAGACTGCCAAGGGGAATGCCGTTGATGGTGATATTCCCTTCCGTTGGCTGATATAGCCCGCAGATCAGCTTGACAATGGTGGATTTTCCGGCGCCGTTGATGCCGACAAGTGCCGTATGCTCGCCCGCATGGAGTGTAAAACTGACATCATCGAGGATCCTTTTATCGCCGCCCGGATGGGAAAACGAGACGTGGGAAAAGCAGATTTCCAGCGGTTTTTCTTCCGCAAGTTCCGGCCGGAACGGCAGCGTGTGGCCTGCAGGGAACGGGAGATCGAAGAATTCCCGCAGCCAGCGGATCTGCTCGAGACAGAGCACGGATTTGGAGAGCGCGGCGGTGATCTCGTTAAAATATGAAGAAAAACCGGAGACGGCACCGAGCGCAAGCACAAAGCCGGATACGGTCATCGTGCCGTGGGATAGACGGTAAATCAGAAAGCCATAGCAGATTCCGTCGCGCAGAAGCTGTAGTGTAAGTGTCAGCAGATCATTTGCAAAGTAGGCGCTGCGGATGCGGAACAGAATTTTCTGATACCGCTTGTTGAGCTGGCGATAAACACCATCGAGCCATCCGTTCAGCTGATACAGACGGATATCCTTTCCGGCGGATGTGTTGTACGACTGTTTCTGGAAATAGCGCTGCGATACTTCAATTTCAGACAGATCGTCTCTGCGGCGGACTTCGTAAGAAGCCGCGCGGCGGTAGCTGAGAAACTGCAGAACCGAGAGCACAAGCAGCAGAAGAATGATAGCCGGATGGACGGTTCCGATCAGTCCTGCGTAGAGAATCAGCCCAAGAAACGAAGAATAAATTGTGACATCGTATCGGAACATGCCTTCCACGCCGACCCAGTTGCTGCAGGTGGCTCCGACGGCTTTTTCGGCGAGCTGCAGCGTTTTTGGTTCTGTCAGAACCGCATAATCTATCTGCATGAAATGACAGAGAAGGCGGCGCGTAAAAAAGCCGGTCCGGAATTCGGTATACTGCCAGGCGTTCCGCGATTGCAGAAAGGTGTGGCTGACAAAAACAACGGCATAGCAAAGAAAGAGAACGAGCGTTCCAAGTGCAAATCCGGAAAAGCCGCTGCTCTGTTCCAGAAACAGGAGAATCCCGGCAGGAAGCAGAATCCCGAAAAAGCCGGTGAGCACCTGTGAGACGATTTCGAGTGCCTGAAAGAGAAACGGCTTTTTGCTGTAATGCCACAGCTCCCGATGAATATAAATGTAGTTAGACCATAATGAATACATAAAGACCTCCTCTGTCACATGTCTTTCGTGAACTGTAGTTATCCTACCATATTCATGCAAAACACGGGGGAAAAGTACGTAAATGGAACAAAAAAGAACGCGAACAGCAAAAAAAGTGTTCACGTTCTGCAAAATTTTTCTGTAGAATCATCGGACAAAATCAAAAAATTCTGGAAAGAGCTTTTTACAGCGGCAGCATAATCTCCGTCACGAAAACGCCGGGCTCGTTCTGCCGGTTGATATATCCTTCGTACTTTTCCACAACAAGATTGATCCGTTTCAGCCCATGCCCGTGATTTCCGCGCTTCGTGGTGATATACTCGCTGTCCAGCTTCCGCACAGTATCCTTTGTTGCATTCGTAACGGAAATATACAGCTGGTTTTTCAGCACACCAATATAAAGCCGGATATAGGGATCCGCAAGGCCCTCGCATGCTTCCACCGCATTGTCAATCAGATTTCCGATCAGCGCGCAGAGATCAATATCACTCACCGTAAGATTGGCCGGGCAGGCTGCCTTGTAATCCACGCGGATGCCGTTCTTTTCGGCGAGTGAAATTTTGGAATTTAAAATCGCATCGAGATTCACATTCCCCGAGTCGCAGAGCTGGTTGACCTGATCGAGATCATTTTCGAGCAGCCCGAGATATTCCTGCAGCTTATCATACTGTCCCATCTCAACATATGCCTTCATTGACTGCAGATGATTGTGGTAATCATGACGCCAGCCGCGCATTGTCAGATAGATATTCTGCACTTCCTCGACCTGGCGGGCGAGAAGCTGGTTCTGGTATTCGATATTTTTGCGTTCCAGATAATGGGATAAAAATGGAATGTGCGCCATGAAACATCACCTCGGTTCGTTCGGAATTGGAAATTAAAAAATGCAAAACCTTTAAAACGCATTCGGCCGGTAAAACTGCAGGAACACCTGGTTGAGTGATGCATAGCATCCGCGGCTGACCGGAATTTTTGTTCCGTCCGACAAGAGACATTCCGTCCGCGTGATCCGCTCCACATGAGCGAGATTCACAAGATAACTCCGGTGTGCTGCCGCAAAACATTCTCCTGTCCCACCAGAAGCCTGCCATGCGGCGGAAAGCTCTTCGCGGAACTCCGACAGATTTTTCTTAAACGTTTCCGTGCCGGCGGCCGTATGCAGCGTCAGATAATGATTATCGGACTCCACAAAAAGCAGATCCGAGAGGAACAGCTTCTGCGTCTCCCCGCCAAGTGAAAGCAGCAGATGCGGCTTTTCCTGTCCGCGCATCGTCTGCAGTTCGTCGAGCAGCGGAAACAGTGTGTCTTCCGTCACCGGCTTTAAGAGATACCGGAACGCCTGCACCTCATACCCTTCGAAAACGTATTCTCTGTGGTTCGTCAGAAAGAGAATCGGCACCTCGCTGTCCGTCTCACGGATTTTCCGCGCCAGCGCCATGCCGTCCATTCCGCCGAGATCAATATCGAGAAAGATGAGATCGAACGGATACGAGTCAGGGTAGTGGAACAGAAAAGCAGCGGAGTCTGAAAAGGCTTCCACGGTAAGAGGAAGCCTTTTTCGCTCCGCAAAGGTGTGGAGCAGCAGTTCCATCCGGGAACGCTGCGCCGGTTCATCTTCGCAGTAAGCAATCCTCATGTTATTCACCCAAACATTTTTTGAAGAAGTTATCGTAAACGGTAATCATTTCCTCGGTCCAGAATGCTGCACCGCCGTGGTCTGCGCCGCGAAGAAGATACAGCTGTACATCTTTTCCGGCATCCTTTAATGCGTGGTAGAGATCGACACTCTGCTGGCAGAACACCATCGTGTCCTTGGTGCCGTGTGCGATCAGCATCGGCGGGAAATCCTCGTTCACGTATGTTTTGGAGCAGGCTGCCTTAGCCTCCTCAAGATGCTCGGTAATGTCATAGCCCATCAGCATGCCCTCCGGGCTGTCCGGTTTCTGATGGTTCAGCGTTATCGGATAGCCGTACGGCAGTGTCACATCAACAGCTCCGTACAGATCGATAATACCGCATACCTCGCAGCTTTCCTCATTGATCGGCTCGTCAAGTTTTCCGCTCTTTGCGGTCATGCCGGCAACGGAAGAAACCTGTCCGCCGGAAGAATCTCCCATTAGGAACATCTGCGATGGATTCAGCTTGTATTCCTCCGCATGCGCACGCAGAAAACGTACCGCATTTTTTGCGTCGATGATCTGCGCTGGGAAATGTGCGATTCCGCTGTGACGGTATTCGACGATTGCAACAACGTAGCCGCGCTGCGCCAGACGGGCGATCATGCCGACCTTCTGGTAGACATACTGTTTCATCCAGGCGGATCCCTGAATAAATGTGATGCACGGCCAGGTGCGCTCCGGGTGCGCCATCTGGAATGGTGTGAAAATTTCCAGATGAAGATTGTGCGCCTCGTCGTAGACAACTTCATGCGCATAGCGGATCTCCATTTCCTCTCCGGTCACCGGAATTTCCACGGCGCCGTCTACCGCGTCCGTGTAGTCCGGCATTGTCTCATACGTGTAGTTTGATGGTTCAATGATCATGTGTAAAAACCTCCTTTTTCTAAAACCCCTTTTTCGGTCCGAAACAGCAATCCACAGGATTTACAATTTCTTCGACTCCTCATATGATTTTAACTCGGAAAGCGCCTCACCTGCAAGTGGATACAGTGCAATAATGTTGAAAATTGTCATCAGCCCGATGCCGACATCACCAAGATCCCACACAAAAGTGTATGCGGCAATACCGCCGATAAACAGCATTACAAGTGCAAGAACCTTGTAAGCGGTCTGGAAACACCACTTGTCACCGAACAGGTAGGCAACGTTGCTTCTTGCATAGAACAAAATGCCGAGGAACGTGGAAAAGCTGAACAAAAACAGCGTAAGTGCGATAAAAATCACACCGAATTTTCCCAGATGATACTGCATGGCGGTCTGCAAGAGATCCATGCCGGAAAGGCCATTAATCAGATCCTTTGGTGCAAGCAGCATAATCATTGCGGTGCAGCTGCAGATGACGATTGTGTCAACAAAAACGCCGAGCGCCTGTACAAGGCCTGCTTTGGCCGGGCGGTCACATTCTGCGGCGGCAGCGGCGCATGGAGCGGAGCCGGAACCGGCTTCATTCGAAAACAGACCACGCTTTACACCGTTCATCAGAACAGCACCAAAACCGCCGGCTGCCATCTGACGAAGTCCGAAGGCTTCCTCAAAAATGCGTGCAAACACAGAAGAAATCTGACGGAGGTTGACTGCGATGATAAACAGTGTGATAAAGAAATAGCAGACTGCCATGACAGGAACTATAAAATCCAGCACCTTTACGGTTGCATTTTTCCGCAGTACGATGATTGCAGAAAGAATCACCAGCATGATACTGGTGTAAAGCGGCGGAATGGAAAATGCATTTTTAAAAGAAGAAGCCACGGAGTTGCTGATTACCTGACTGATACCGCACCAGCAGATCAGACCGGCAATGGCAAACAGAACAGCCGGCAGAACGTATCGTTTTTTCTTCTTGAGGTGGTCTTCAACCAGATCGTGAATGTAGTAGCAGGACCGCCGCGGTAGCCGCCGTACAGAGGATCTTCTTCTTTGTGAAGCTGTGCGAGCGTAGCTTCGATAAACGCGGTAGACGAGCCGATGATAGCCGTCACCCACATCCAGAACACAGCACCTGCGCCTCCGGCGGAGACTGCAGCGACAACGCCGACCAGATTTCCCATACCGACACGCGTTGCGGTGGAAACGATCAGTGTCTGAAAAGAAGAAAGGCTGCTTTTTTCATTTTTCTTTTCCGACAGGGCACGGATCATGTCCGGGAACAGACGGATAGGAAGAAAACGTGTCCGGATCGTAAAATAGATGCCGGTTGGGATCAGCAGAAGAATCAGAAGGGAGATTCCGAGACTGCCGCCGCCCGGGAGCGGAATCGTAAAAAGATCGCCCCAGAGAAAGTTGTAGACTGTGGTGATGAGATTGACAATCATGTTTTCAAAAACCCTCATTTCAAAATATTTGCGGCACTGTGAAACGTCAAAGCATAAAAGCACCGTTACCTGCTATTATATCGGTTTCTGTTTGGAATGTAAAGAAGGGAAGAGAAAAGATAAGAGGCAAATATCAGCTTTTTCCGAAACCAGAAAAAGTTGATATCTGCCTCTTAAAAATTTTTCAGTCGTATCAAAAGATCAGCCTGCGAGATGCAGCATCTCGATCAGGAACAGCCAGCTCAGGCCATAGAATGTAACGACAGCGACAAGGTCGTTGACCGTTGTGATCAGCGGGCCGGAAGCAACCGCCGGATCGATGTGGATCTTTTTAAAGAACAGCGGAATGCAGGTGCCGACGGCACTGGAAATCAGCATAGCCAGCAGCAGCGCGATACCGATGCAGGCGGAAACAGAAAATGCGAACATCATGGTCTTTCCTTTGAATAAGAAGATGAAAAGTCCGATGACAGCAAAGGACAGAACACCAAGCAGAAGACCATTGCAGAAACCGATGCGCATTTCCTTGAAAACAAGCTGTAATTTCTGTTTTCCGGTCAGGGACTCATCCATCAGGACACGGATGGTAACAGCCAGGGACTGGGTACCAACGTTTCCGGCCATGTCAAGGATCAGGGACTGGAAGGTCATGATGATCGGAAGGGTTGTGACAACCTGTTCGAAAATACCGACTACAGAAGAAACCAGCATGCCAAGACCGAGCAGGATGATCAGCCATGGAAGACGTTTTTTCATACTGTCTTTTAACGGCTCTTTTAAATCCTCCTCTGCGGTCAGACCTGCGAACATCGCGTAGTCCTCACCCATCTCATCATCAACCAGGTCGATGATGTTTGATGATGTGATGACACCGAGCAGGCGGTTGTCATTGTCGAGGACCGGAATAGAATCCTCGGAATAATCCTTCAGTTCTTCGATACACTCGTTGATCGGCTCCTCTGCATATACGTACGGGTAAGAAGTTACGGTCAGATCCTCGAGCGTCTCGTCGCGTCTTGCGATGATCAGGTTTTTCAGATCGATCGCTCCGTAAAATTTCTGCTGCGCATTGACAACAAAGATGGTAGAGATGTTGTCGTTCTTTGCGGCCTGATCGATCAGGCTGCTCATCGCCTGTTTGACATTCAGATCCTCGCGGATGATGATGCAGTTTGTCGTCATGCGGCTACCGATTTCATCTTCATCGAAGGAGGCGATCATCTCAATATCGTGGCGTACTTCCGGATCGAGCAGTTCGATCAGAAGTTTTTTCTTTGCTTTGTCGAGTTTCTGCAGAACCTCGGCCAGTGCATCGGTCTCCATTTTGGAGAGGATGGAAGCGGCTTTTTTGACATCCATCTCTTCGAGGTACTCGGCTACGTTGTCGGATTCAGCATACTCAAAAATATCGGACAGCATGTCCGTGTCCAGAATGCGGTACAGTTTGCATCGCTCCGGAACCGTTAAAAGCGGCAGAACATCTGCCAGGTCATTTTCGTGGTAATCTTCCAGGCGGCTGCCCATGACAGCCGGAGAAGAGTTACTGCGGATTGTATCCAGGATCTCCTGGGTATAATCCTGTACTCGTTTTTCCATTTTTTCGTTATCCTCCATTCTTTTTTTTGACAGCAGAAAAAAACATGCGTGCTGTCGGTGCGAAAAAGCATGTTGGAACCCTCACAGGGCAGTAAAAGCACACGAAAAAAGAACCAGAGAATTACGTTTCAAAACTGGTTTGGATCATGTGTCTTACTTCGGGTTTTCATAGGATAAGAAGGGAAAATATTTAAGATTAAAGCAGGACAGAAGGATGGCCGTCATCCTGCATATTTTCCGGTTCCCGTCCTATGCTGGTACTTCGCCCATGAGAATCACAACTATCCATTCTGTTCACCTGCCTTTTTTTAGAAATTTTTTGATCAAACAGCCGTTTTTGCCGGTCTGTTTCGCTTGAAATACGGGATTCAAAAATCATCCCTCAAGTATTCTAACTGCTTTCCAGAAAAAAATCAATTCCTATTTTGGTAAAATTTTCGCAACATTCTTATCTCGTTTCTGTTTCTCCTCGTAAAGCATTGCATCCGCATGCGCGAGCATCTCCGGAAGTGTGGAATCCATGTCTTTCGGAAGCAGATAAAAGCCGGTGGAAACGGTAATATTATATGCTTTTTCGTTCGTTCTATTAAAAATGTCGAATGCGGAGTGCAGCGTCCGGTACAGATCCCTGGACATTGTTTCGTCGGAACACGGAACAAGATATGCGAATTCATCGCCGCCGATGCGTCCGCAGACACCGCGTTTGCCGATGGAATCCTGCAGAAACTGTCCGACAAGGCGGATGGAGAAGTCCCTTTCTTCATGCCCGTATCGGTCGTTGATGATCTTTAAATTATTGAGATCCGCATAGACGGCAAGCAGGATGTGCTAAGAAAATAATTGCAATTGTCTAAAAAATGTTTGAGCTCTGAATTCACAGACAAAACTTTATAGAAACTTAAGATTTTCCTTTGCGGACCTAAAGATTCCTTTGGTACAGTAAGGATGAAAACAAAAGACATCTGGCAACTTGAGGGAATTTGCGGTACAATCATCTTTGAATCATGTGGGAGGTCCGGCGCGGAAAAAAAGTGCCGGAAAAGAAAAAATGAAAGGTGGAGAAAGAAGAAATGTACAACATTTTAGTATGTGATGATGATAGAGAGATTGTAGACGCCATTGAGATTTATCTGACCCAGGAGGGCTATCATGTGCTGAAAGCATATGACGGCATGCAGGCCATCCAGATGCTCGAGAGGGAGGAGATTCAGCTGCTGATTATCGACGTCATGATGCCGAAACTGGACGGCATCCGTGCGACGCTGAAAATCAGGGAAAAGAGCAGTATTCCGATCATTATTCTGTCCGCAAAATCAGAGGATGTGGACAAAATTCTGGGACTGAACATCGGCGCGGATGATTACGTGACGAAGCCGTTTAACCCGCTCGAGCTGGTGGCGAGGGTGAAATCTCAGCTGCGGCGCTACACGAAACTTGGAAATCTTCCGGCGGACGACGGAGAAAATGTGTATCAGGTCGGCGGGCTTCTCGTCAATGACGATTTAAAAGAAGTCAGCGTCGAGGGTGAACCAGTCAAACTGACCCCGATCGAATATAACATTCTCCTGCTGCTGGTAAAAAATCCAGGCAAGGTATTTTCGATTGAACAGATCTACGAGAGCATCTGGAACGAGGAGGCGATCGGTGCGGACAACACCGTTGCGGTCCACATTCGTCACATCCGTGAGAAAATCGAAATCAACCCGAAGGAGCCGCGCTATCTGAAAGTTGTATGGGGAATTGGGTATAAGATTGAGAAACAATAATAAGGAGTGAATAATTGTGAAAGAACGAAAACTCTACAGCCTGACGGGGAAGCTGATCGTTTTTCTTCTGCTGATCGTTTTTGCCGCCAGTGCGCTGTTCGGGGGCATTCAGACACTGATGCTTTCCAGCGTCGGCCTGACGCCGAATGCGGCAGCAAAAAAGTATGCGTTTGAAGAAACCACCGCATGCGGCACACTGGTGCAGCGGCAGCTTCATAACGTCATGAGCTACTATAATGATATGAGTAAATTCGGCACAAACGGTCGATACGACGGAACAAAAGAGATTGATTACCGTGCCTTTGCAACCGATGGAGAGGGAAGCGGCGGGATAAGTACAACGTACACCATTGACCAGCTTGTCAAGATGTACGATGACGGCAGCAGCGCAGACCTCAATGAGGTGGCAGCGTATACTGCGGACAATTATGCGACGAACGATGCCGGAATTGACAAAGAAGCCTATCTTGCATACGAAGATGGAACTGACGTGAGCCAGGAAACAGAAGAGACGGATGTAGCCGCACTCACCGAAGAAGTGAGCGCGGCAGATGCAGAGACGTTTGACAGCTTTTCCCCGGACGGCGAGGTCTACTTTCCTTCCGATAATGCAGTGAAAAGCCTGAAAGAGAAAAAAATTGATCCTGCTGATGTTTCCTCCCAGTTTTTGTATCTATACGATCAGGGAATGAGCCTGGAAACGCAGAAAACGAAAGCGGGAACGTACCTCTATGAGTACGCGGCGGCAAATCTGAAAAAGGTATCCATCCGCGATCTGTATATGACACTTTCCGGGGTCACGGAAGAAGTTGCTGCTTTTAAAAACCAGGAGAGCGGCATCAGCGTCGATGCGGACGATGCCAATCTCTGGTACTGTCTGGAGGATAAAGAAGGAAATATCTATACGAATGTGGATTCCTGGAAAAATGGTTACACAACAGCCATTGCGCAGAAATCGCCCTATCCGTTCGCCTTTGCTGTTGACCGGACCGGCGGTGCCGACAAAGTCCGTTCTTATGCAACAAGAAAAAACAGCCCGGCCGTGGAAGCAGCGAGAAGCTATCTACTGAACAATCAGATTGCAGATAATTATCAGAAGATCTTTGTTGCACTGGATCCGGATCTGGCAGCAAGCGACTATTTCTCCCAGTACAGTGAGATCTACAGCCAGTGGCTTCCGAAAATGCAGCTCCTTCTTCTGATGATTGCAGTTGGCGGAATCGGAACGCTGGTCTGCCTGGTCCTGTTCACACTGCAGGCAGGAAGAAATGGAAAAAACAAAGAAATCCGCCTTTACTTTTTCGATCAGTGGTACACGGAAATCGCAGCTGCAGCCGCCATCCTGATTGTGATGGGAGCAGTTGGAATCGTTGCTGTCTGCATCGAACTTTCCTACGGCGGCGTTCATTATATCCAGAATTTTGACGGAAACTACATCTACAGCGGATCCTATGGAAATGAAGCAGATACATGGCGAAGCCTGGTGGCCGCATCGGGCATCCTCGCCGGATTTCTGATCACACTGATTCCGTACTGCTCACTGGTGCGCCGGATCAAAGCACGCAACGTCTGGAAACAGTCGTTTTTGTACTGCGTCGGCCACCGGATCGTGTCTGCCGGAAGAACCTTCTATGAAGGCAGACAGGAGTCGGAGCGAACGATCCTTATGTTCTGCGTTTTCTGCGGCGTGCAGATCATTCTCTGCTGCGGCTTCGGAATGTTCGGCGTATTCCTTACCCTGGTGATGGATGCCGCAGTGCTGCTTCTTCTGCTGCGCGAGGCATCCGGAAGAAAACAGATTGAACATGGCTTAAAAGAGATTGCTGCGGGCGATCTGGATTACAAGATTGACCTGACGGAGCTGCAGGGGGAAGACAACCTTCAGCTTGCCGGAATTGTCAATTCGCTCGGAGAGGGAATGAAAGCGGCAGTGCAGGAGCAGATGAAGAGCGAGCGCTTAAAAGCGGATCTGATCACCAACGTATCCCACGATATCAAGACACCGCTTACTTCTATTATTAATTATGTCGATCTGCTGAAACGGGAAAATATTGAAAACGAGAAAGCGAAAGATTATATCCGCGTACTCGACGAAAAATCACAGCGCCTGAAACAGCTGACGGAGGACCTTGTCGAGGCATCGAAGATCAGCTCCGGAAATATTAAACTGGAATTCATGAACCTGAACCTGAATGAACTGGTACAGCAGGTGAACGGAGAATTTGCGGAGCGGTTCGAAGGCCGCAATCTCGACCTGATCTGTATTCTCCAGCCGGAACCGCTTCTGATCCGTGCGGACAGCCGCCGCATCTGGCGCGTGCTTGAGAACCTGTACGTAAATGTCTGCAAATATGCCATGCCGGGAACACGGGTTTATGTGGATGCCATCAAAAAAGACGGAAAGATTCAGCTCTCGATTAAGAACATTTCCGAGAACCCGCTGAACTTCCAGGCAGATGAACTGACGGAGCGTTTTATCCGCGGCGATGTCAGCCGGAGCACCGAGGGCAGCGGCCTGGGTCTTTCAATCGCAAAGAACCTAACGGTATTGCAGCATGGAAGCTTCAACATTTATCTGGACGGCGACCTGTTCAAGGTTACGATTACGTTTGATGAAGCTGTAAAGGAGAAAAAACCGATGCCTCCGATGATCGTACCGGAAGCGGTACAGGAGGAAGCACAGCAGGATGCCTGAGAAGTGTTGAAAAATAAAAGAGAATAGAAAACGACAACTCCCCGCCGGGAAACACGCAGCAGATGCGGTTCGCGGGGAGTTGTTTATGAAATGCAGTTTATTTATTCGTTTGTTTCGTCTGTTTCTGTCTGTTCAGCCGGGCTTGCAGATTCCTCTTCCGAAGCAGTTTCTGCAGCATCGGTAGTTTCAGCCGGAGCAGCGTCATCGGAACGTTCAGTCAGCGGGCTTGGTCTGTCCATTGCTTCGAGTGCCCGTAAGGATTCTTCTTCCGGTGTCAGAACCTCGTTTTCTTCCTCAGGCATATAGAATGGGAAGATTTTGTTTACGAAGAACCAGGAGCATCCAAGCGCTACCGTGGAAAAGCCCAGAAGGAACATCAGAAGAATCAGATAGCTGACAATCTTTGTCGTGGAGAATACATAGATCAGCAGCGGACAGAGATTGACGAGCAGGATCATGATGGTCCACGGCAGGTGGCGGATTGCCATCAGGATGGAGTTCTTGATCGTGTTTTTTACAGTATTGTCAAAGCGGCTCAGTACCGGAAATACATAGGAAAGTACCATGGCCTCGAAAAAGATCAGTACCAGGAAAACAAAACGCAGGTAGGTGATGGTACCCGGCATTCTCATGACCAGCAGAAGATCAAGAATCAGAACAATCAGAACCGCCAGCAGGATGAGCCAGATGGCAGTTGCCTGCTTGAAGTTTTCGCGGAAGGATTTCCAGTAGGTACGGAAGATATACGTCTCCTCATTTTTGATCATCTTCAGCGTGACGTAGTACATTGCTGTGAAATTGGCGCCGATTGTCACAATCGGGATACACATAATAAGGAAAATAATGTTCAGCATCATCAGGTCGAAGACACGGCCCATAATCTGCGAGAACTTACTGTCCAGGCTGAAAAAACTCATAATTTGTTCCTCTTTTCTGTTGAATTAAGTGTGCCGCCGATTAACGTTCCGGCTGGCAGACATCATAGAAAAGTATAGCGAATTTTTCAGAAAAATGCAATGAAGAGAATATAAACTTTTCGTTTCGTCATTTTGTATAAGAGTGAACATTTTGTTTGTGCAAAGTGGACAGAAGAGAACGGTTCGAGAAAATCCGAAAGCAGAATTGCCAATCTGCCGGAGGAAAGTTTGTGTAATTGTGGCATGGTCGAATGCGGGTAGAAAAGGTATACTAATCCCATAAGCAAGAGAGATGCAAATGCAAAACTCATAATAAAACGCATGATGTTCATTTAGGGAGGATTCAAAAATGGCAAGTTTATCTTTACAGCACATTACAAAAAGATATCCGAACGGTTTTGAAGCAGTAAAAGACTTCAACCTGGAAATCGCTGACAAAGAGTTTATCATCTTCGTAGGACCATCTGGATGTGGTAAATCTACAACACTTCGTATGATCGCAGGTCTTGAGGAGATCTCCGATGGTACTCTGAAAATTGACGATAAAGTAGTAAACGATGTAGAGCCGAAAGACCGTGATATCGCAATGGTATTCCAGAACTACGCTCTGTATCCACACATGACCGTATATGATAACATGGCATTCGGTCTGAAACTGAGAAAAGTTCCGAAAGATCAGATCGACAAACAGGTTAAAGAAGCAGCTAAAATCCTTGACCTGGAGAAACTGCTTGACCGTAAACCGAAAGCTCTTTCCGGTGGTCAGAGACAGCGTGTTGCTATGGGACGTGCAATCGTACGTGATCCTAAAGTATTCCTTATGGACGAGCCTCTGTCAAACCTGGATGCAAAACTTCGTGTACAGATGCGTACCGAGATTTCCAAACTGCATGAGAGACTGGGCGCTACCATCATCTACGTAACACATGACCAGACCGAGGCTATGACACTTGGTACCAGAATCGTTGTTATGAAAGACGGAGTTGTTCAGCAGGTAGATACCCCGCAGAACCTGTACAACGCACCGGGCAACCTGTTCGTTGCAGGATTCATCGGATCTCCGCAGATGAACTTCCTGGATGCAAAAGTAAAAGTTAACGGAAACGACGTTACTCTTACTGTTGGTAAATACAACATGAAACTGCCGGCTTCCAAAGCAAAAGCTGTTATCGACGGCGGATATGACGGAAAGACCGTTGTTATGGGTATCCGTCCTGAGAACGTACATGATTCTCAGATGTTCATCGAAACTTCCAAAGACAGCGTAGTTGAGTGCAAGATCAACGTATACGAGCTGTTAGGTGCAGAAGTTTACCTGTACTTCGATTGCGAAGGCTTCCCAATGACAGCCCGCGTAGATCCTCGTACAACTGCAAGAAGCGGTGATACCGTTAAATTTGCTCTGGATATGGAGAAAGTTCATCTGTTCGACAAAGAGACAGAGATCACCATTACCAACTAATCCATATGAACATCAGCGCGTATGCGCAAACATAGAGAAAAGGATCGGCATCCGTTCGGATGCCGGTCCTTTTTGCATATGCACCGCCCTCCTTTTGCGAAGCAAAAAATAGTTGCCAATGAGAAAAAAATAAGCTATAGTTATAGATAAGACGCACCCTGGAGTAAAATACGCCAGGAGAAAGGAAGTGGCAGATTTGGTATCAAGTCAGGTATTACAGAAAACCCTTGATGAATTAAGAAATATTACGAGAATTGATTTATGTGTGACGAATACGGATGGTGTTCTGCTGGTGACCACATTCCCGGAAACCGCGATTGATGCAGAAAGCATCCGTTCTTTTGTATTATCCGCTGCGGACAGCCAGATTGTACAGGAATATCATTATTTTAAAGTATATGACAACCAGAATGTGGAGTATATTCTGATTTCTAAAGGAAGTAGCGACGATGCATATATGATCGGAAAGGTTGCCGTATGTGAGATTCAGAATCTTATCATTGCATACAAAGAGCGTCTGGACAAAAACAACTTTATCCAGAACCTTCTTCTCGACAATCTTCTTCTGGTGGATGTCTACAACCGCGCGAAAAAGCTTCGCATCGACACAGATGTGCGCCGCGTTGTTTACATGGTAGAGACGAAGCTGGAAAAAGACATCAGCGCACAGGAGACAGTAAAGAGCCTCTTTGCTTCAAGACCGAGAGATTTCATCACCGCAGTCGATGAGAAGAGCATTATCATTGTAAAAGAACTGAAGGATACCGACACCTTCGAGGATATGAACCAGACCGCAAGAATGCTGGTTGATATGCTGAATGCAGAGGCAATGTCCCAGGTACGTGTTTCTTACGGAAATCCGGTCAGCGAGATTAAGAGTGTTTCGCGTTCCTACAAAGAAGCGAAGATGGCGCTTGAGGTAGGAAAAATTTTCTACGCAGACAAAAACGTGGTACCATACAACAACCTCGGCATCGGCCGTCTGATCTATCAGCTCCCGATTCCGCTGTGCGAAATGTTTATGACCGAAGTCTTCGGCGAAAATCTGCCGGATACGTTCGATGAGGAAACACTGACCACAATCAATAAATTTTTTGAAAATAACCTGAATGTGTCCGAGACATCCCGTCAGCTCTATGTACACAGAAATACTCTGGTGTACCGTCTGGAGAAGCTCGAGAAGAGCACAGGACTCGACATTCGTAAATTTGACGATGCGCTGACCTTTAAAATTGCCATGATGGTCGTAAGCTACATGACGTATATGAACAACAGCGAAAATCTGTAAAACCGTTCAGAGCCGTACAGGATTGCGGGAGTGCAAAGCACGGAGCAATCCGGGTATCGAAGGGGTCAAAAGACTTTTTGACCCTGACATTTTATCAACAACAAGAGGAGAGGAACGACATGATTGAATTACTGAACACAGGTGCATACCTTGTCAACGGAATCGACATCATCCCGGATACAGAAGAAGGCCGCGCGGAACTCAAAGCGCGTACCGGCGCTGTGCCGTGTCCAGCGGATGCTGCAAAAGAAACCATTGCCTATGGAATCTTAAAAGACCACAATGTTTCCGGCAACATGGAAAATCTGCAGATCAAATTTGACAAACTTACATCGCATGACATTACTTTTGTTGGAATCATTCAGACCGCGCGCGCGTCAGGACTGGAAAAATTCCCGGTACCGTACGTGCTGACCAACTGCCACAACTCCCTTTGCGCAGTCGGCGGAACCATCAACGAAGATGACCACATGTTTGGTCTTACCTGTGCGAAAAAGTACGGCGGCGTCTATGTACCGCCTCATCAGGCAGTAATTCATCAGTTTGCCCGCGAGATGCTTGCCGGCGGCGGAAAAATGATCCTCGGATCCGACTCCCACACCCGTTACGGTGCACTCGGAACCATGGCCATGGGCGAGGGCGGACCGGAACTGGTAAAACAGCTTCTCTCCAAAACATATGATATCGCTATGCCGGGAGTGATCGCAATTTACATGACAGGCGCACCGCAGCCGGGCGTAGGACCGCAGGATATTGCACTTGCCATCATCGGTGCAGTCTTTGCAAATGGTTACGTAAAGAACAAAGTTATGGAGTTCGTAGGACCTGGCGTATCTTCCTTAAGCGCAGATTACCGGATCGGTGTGGACGTTATGACAACCGAGACAACGTGTCTGTCCTCCATCTGGAGAACCGATGAGAAGATCAGCGAGTTCTATCAGATCCACGGCAGAAGCGCAGATTACAAAGAGCTGAATCCTGGCGCGGTTGCTTACTATGACGGCGTTGTAAAAGTAGAACTCGACAAGATCAAACCGATGATCGCGATGCCGTTCCATCCGAGCAATGTTTATACCATTGAAGAGCTGAAAGCAAACCTCGATGACATCCTGAACGATGTAGAGAAGAAAGCAGCCATCAGCCTCGACGGAAAAGTTCCGTTCACTCTGAAAAATAAAGTACACGACGGAAAACTCCTGGTAGACCAGGGAATCATCGCAGGATGCGCCGGCGGCGGATTTGAGAACATCTGCGACGCAGCCGATATCCTGAAAGGCCACAGCATTGGCGACGATGCGTTCACCTTAAGTGTTTACCCGGCAAGTACCCCGATCTATATGGAGCTGGCAAGAAACGGAAAACTGGCAGACCTTTTGGAAACCGGTGCGATCGTAAAAACCGCATTCTGCGGACCGTGCTTCGGCGCAGGCGATACTCCGGCAAACAATGCGTTCTCAATCCGTCACTCCACCAGAAACTTCCCGAACCGCGAGGGATCCAAGATCCAGAACGGTCAGATTTCTTCCGTTGCCCTGATGGATGCACGTTCCATTGCAGCAACCGCAGCAAACAAGGGATTCCTGACCGCAGCAGACGAGTTCACCGGAACATACACGAAACCGGCATACCATTTCGACAAGAAGATTTACGAGAACCGTGTCTTCGACAGCAAGGGTGTGGCAGATCCGTCTGTAGAAATCCAGTTCGGACCGAACATCAAAGACTGGCCGGCTATGCCGCAGCTTGCCGAGAACCTGATTCTGAAGGTTGTTTCCGAGATCCACGATCCGGTTACGACAACCGACGAGCTGATTCCATCCGGCGAGACTTCTTCCTTCCGTTCCAACCCGCTCGGACTGGCAGAGTTCACCCTGTCCAGAAAAGATCCGGCTTACGTGGGACGTGCAAAAGAAGTACAGGTCGCAGAGAAAGCCATCCAGGAAGGAAACTGCCCGGCAGAGGCACTTCCGGAACTGAAACCGGTCTTCGCAGCCATCCATACCCAGTACCCGGATATCGACAAGACAAACGTCGGTGTCGGATCCACCATCTTCGCTGTAAAACCGGGCGACGGCTCTGCGCGTGAGCAGGCAGCTTCCTGCCAGAAGGTATTAGGCGGCTGGGCAAACATCGCCAACGAGTATGCAACGAAGCGCTACCGCTCCAACCTGATCAACTGGGGCATGCTTCCATTCCTGATCCCGGAGAGAGATCTGCCGTTTACAAACGGAGATTACATCTTTGTACCGGAGATCCGCAAGGCAGTGGAAGAGAAAGCCGATGTGATCAAAGCGTACGTTGTAAAAGACGGAGCACTTGTTCCGTTCGAGATGACGTTAGGCGCGCTGACCGATGATGAGAGAGAAATCATCCGCAAGGGATGCCTGATCAACTATTATAGAGGATAAGTATTTGAGAAAGAGCTGTGTGGCAGGAGAAAAGTCTGTTTCATAGCTCTTTTTCTGCGCACTTATTTGAAATAAAATATCAGAAAACAATATAAAATTCAGAAAATAAACACAATAATTAAGAAAAGGAAAAGCGATATAAAAAAACAGTAAAAATATTTTAAAAATGTGTTGACAAATGCTGGCGAATCTGTTATATTAAAATCACAAAGAAACAAGAAAACAAAAACCTAACCAAGAGGTACAAAGAGAAAGACTTGGGACCCCCTTTTCAAGAGAACAAACCATTTTCATAGAAAGAGACGAGAAATCTTCTATAGAAGAATGGAAAAAAAGGGAAAAGGAAGATGTTCTTAAGATGAGAGACTTCCGAAAGGAAAGAAAACCTGAGATAAAGATCCATACAAAAGAAGTTCGAAAGAAAACCTTTTGATAAACATGAGATCAGAGCAGATCTTAGGAAATCCTAAGGAAAAGATTTTCGGAGTGGAAATCTTAACCGCAAAGGAAAAGCCTCTGAAAAAGAACATCTTCCCGAAAAAAAGAAAATCTACAACAGGGAAATGGAAGAGAAACGATCTTTGAAATATCAAACGAAAGCGAAAACAAAGATCACAGATCGGTAAAGAAAGAAAACCAGTGAAAATCCTTGAAAGTAGAGAAAAAACTGAATATGGAAAATAAAGAAAAAGCGGTCGCTGTATCAGAAAAAATGATTGGTATGGCGATCGCTTTCTGTGTTGTGTAATTCGTCCGCCGGGCATGTTTTTCTTGACAGATGCGGCGGAAATGGTGCATACTTCTTAAAGCATAACAGCGGAGAAATCCGTGTATCGAAAATAAGAAGTCAGGACAGGAGAAGAAAGTGGCTGGATTTTGCAGAGAAGATATTTTAATGGAAGATAACGATATTCTTGTTGTTCACAAGCACGCGGGTATGGCAGTGCAGAATGCGCGGATGGGACAGATGGATCTGGAGCATGCGCTGCTGAATTATTTGGCGAAGCAGGCAAGGGCGGAAACACCGGGTCAGGCGCGGACTCAGATTCCATATCTGGCGGTCGTTCACCGGCTCGATCAGCCGGTTGAGGGCGTGCTGGTGTTTGCGAAAAACAAAGACGCCGCAGGAAAACTGGGACGGCAGGTGAAGGACGGGACGATGAAGAAAGAGTATCTCGCCGTCTGTGAGGGAAAAATCGAAAAACAGGGCGTGCAGAAGTTTGAGGATTTCCTTGTAAAAGACGGGCGGAGCAACACATCCCGCGTCGTACAGCCAGGCACCGCCGGAGCGAAAAAAGCGGTGCTGGAATATGAAGTGATAAGGACACAGGAGAACCGAACCCTGGTGCAGATCCACCTCGGAACGGGCCGCCACCACCAGATCCGCGTCCAGTTTTCCCATGCGGGATATCCGCTGGCGGGTGATGCAAAATATGGGGCGAAGGAGAAAGGATCTCTGGCGCTGTGCGCGCATCATCTCGAGCTGAAGCATCCGCGGACAGGCAAACGGCTTTCGTTTACCGTAAAACCAGAAGGTGAAATCTTCCACAGCTTTGTGTAACTATTCAGAACTATGTGAAATTGCAAAAAAGTTCAGAAAATCATAAGAAAACAGGACTGGACTATTTTTACGGTTTGTGTATAATAGAGAAAGGTTATGTAACAAAACTGTAAAAAGTAATGGAAAATGATTCATCAGGCAAAGCAGAAAGGGAGAATTATGAAACGCAGAATGATTGCAGTACTGCTTTCCGGAATCCTGCTGTGCTCGGCAGCTGGATGCGGAAAAGAAGCAGTGACAGACAAGAGCACCGCAGCATCGTCGTCTCAGGAAGTGACAGAAACTCCGGCGGCAGAAGAAAGCCGGAGGCCTCATCGTCCAGCGCAGATTCTACAGCAGAGTCAGCCAGTGCATCCACATCTTCTGAAAGCTCTGGAGATGAAGGAAAAGAAGCAGACAAAAAACGAATAGAAATCACCGTTCCGCACAAAGACGGCATGGAAGCATTGTACGACACCGTGGATGGACTTACCGTTGAAAAAGGCTCTTACATCGCCGTGGTTGCAAAAGACTTAAGTGCCGGTTTTTGGAAAGCCGTAAAAGCCGGTGCGCAGCAGGCACTTGACGATCTGAACGCCTCGCTTGGCTACACCGGAAACGACAAAGTTTATATGACATTTGAAGGCCCGGAAAATGAAAGTGACACCAACTCTCAGATCAATATCATCGACTCTGTCATTTCGGAAAATCCGGACGCGCTGATCCTTGGTATCATTGACCAGCAGTCGGGACAGGCACAGATGGAAGAGGCTTCCGACAGCCAGATTCCAGTCATCATCGCGGATTCCGGTATCGAGAGTGATCTGATCACCTCGACATGTGCGACTGATCACGCAGCGGCAGCAAAGCTTGCGGCAGATCATCTCTGCGAGGCCATCGGCAACAGCGGAGAGGTTGCGATTGTTGCACATCAGTACAACACCGAGAGCAGCGTAGAGCGCGTGGAAGCATTTAAAAAAGAGATCGAAGAAAAATATACCGATGTGAAAGTGGTTCAGGTGAATTACGGAGATGGAGAAGAATCCATCGCGGACATGCTGAAAAATACACTTGAAACCTACCCGGCTCTGAAGGGCATCTTCTGTACGAACGAAGACATGGCAGACCAGACGCTGGATGCGCTGGCAGATATGGAAAATACTGAGCAGATTCAGATTGTCGGTTTTGATTCCGGTGAAAAACAGCAGAAAGCGATCCAGGAGGGACGCGAGTACGGTACCGTAACGCAGAATCCGTACGGTCTTGGCTATGCGGCAATCGTGGCGGCCGTCCGCGCGATTCAGGGACTTCCGGTAGATCAGAAGATCGATACGGGATATCAGTGGCTCGACAAAGACACGATCGATCTGGAGACAAATCAGAAGTATCTTTATAACTGAAAATCAGGATAAAAAATGAACCCGGCAGACAAGGGAATGTTCCTTTGCCTGCCGGGTTTTCTGCGCTGCAGTGCGGATTACGAGTTCTGATCGTCTTCGTAAATTCTCTGTACCTCTTCGGAAATCTGCTGCCGGATCGCGGAGAGATCGACATCCGGGATGCCGTCCTCGGTGATCTGCGGTTTGGAAGGAGAGGTATACGGCTTCGTGTCGCCCATGGAAGCTTTTGGGGATGTTTCTTCTTCGTCAAACTCCTCCGGAGCGGCCGGTTTTGCGGATGGCCGGCGGCGGATGATTTTCGGAAGATCTTTCTCATCGTCGTCATCGTCAGGTTCTTCCGGAACAAAACGGAAATCGTACATGGTGTTCTGCGAAACACGGGTACGGTTCGACGGTTTCTGATAGCTGCGGTACGGATCTCTTGCGTTGCCGGAAGAAGAGGAAGAGGAGCCGCGGCGTTTCTTTTTCTTCTTTCTGGATGGAAGAGGGTCGAAACCGGATCTGCGCTTCCGTCTGGCGCGCGCTTTTGCACGGTGTTCGCGTTCTTCTTCGTCGTCATCCTCCCAGTAGTCCGCCTCTTTCCACGGTTTAAACTGGAAGAGCATGCCTGCTGCGGCGAGAATGGCAGAGACAATCCAGAACATCATGTTCAGATCGAGGTCCTTGAAGAAATATGCCATGCGGATCGTCGTGAGGGCGCCGCAGATGGAGGTGACCAGGATTACGGAAATGCGTTCGAACGGAACGCAGATCAGGCTGATCACGAAAGCGACGAGGGCGACGAGTCCATAACCTGTGATATCGTTTGGATTAACGAGATGCCAGAGGCAAAAGCCGACGAGCCCGCAGATCAGAAGAAAAAGTCCGATCCGGTAGAGGACGAAGGCAATGATTGCGGTCAGAAGACCGGTGCCGACGGCAAGCGCCAGGGTGATCGTCGTGGTCTGATTCGTGTAGGTACCCGCTGCATAACCAGCGGCCGCGCCGAGAAAAAATCCGGGAATGACGCTCCAGAGTTTGCGGAGCGCATAGCCGAAGAAACAGTTCAGCAGGGCAAAAACAATCACAATCAGAAGAAGCTGCTGCTGGTAAACACCCATGACGTCCCGGACTTTATCGAGACCGCCAAGCAGCGTGTTGATGTTAAAAGCTTGCATATTCAGATTCATGATATTCACTCCTATATGATGTATCGGAAAAATAGATACAGGTTGTATTTTAGTACGGAACGGCGGTTTTGGCAAGTGAAATTGTGTTTGAGATCTGGAAAACGGCAGAATGGCGGCGGTGTGCATATGGTATAAGGAAGAGCAAAAAGGAAATAAAACAGGCATGAATCAGGATAGAGTGTATGAAAATAGAAGAAATTCCTATCAGGGAAATCCGATGGAGCGGCCGGAGCCGTTTTTTGCGGCACAGCCCTTATGGGGAAGAAGTATGGAGGAGCAGCAGGAAGCGCGGGAACGGCAGCGGATGCAGTCGTATTATTCCCGGACGGCATCTGATCTGCAGCGGCTGGTGGAGGCAGAGTGTGACCGCATGGATTACCGCGGCAGCATGATGTACGACGAATTCCCGGACCGGCTCATGATGGAGCACACCTGCCGGAATATCGCACGTCAGTACGGCAGGGAAAACGGCGGGAAGGATGAGAAAACGGCAGAAGAGGAACTGCTCGATTTGATCGGCGTTCTTTTTTATAATGAAATGTTCCGGAGGCGGAGCAGGAGGAAACATTATTACAATCTGTGGCTTTAAACCGCGCTATAAAGTAATAAGAGGGTAACACATTTTTAATAATTTTTCTGTTGTGGTTTTGCGGAAAACAGATTACAATATTAGCGGGGTTGTAAGGGGCTTTATTACACATGTTTACAAACGATTCAGAAAGTTTGGAGAGTATAAATGGAATTACAGAAATTATTACAGGATGAAATCCGGGAAGGGCTGTATCGTATCACGATCAGCGGCCCAAGAGGGGACAGTGAAGTGTCCAAAGTGAGAATACGCCCGGTTGAAATAAAAGGAAAACTGC
Organism: Blautia sp. OF09-25XD; assembly: GCF_003482095.1. Taxonomy (NCBI): domain Bacteria; kingdom Bacillati; phylum Bacillota; class Clostridia; order Lachnospirales; family Lachnospiraceae; genus Blautia; species Blautia sp. OF09-25XD. The sequence continues at coordinate 26,462 of NZ_QUMG01000023.1, read as the reverse complement.
TCTTTCAGTGCCAGGAGACCGTCGGCACGAAGGAGTTTCATAAAAATATGACAAAAGACGATGTGATCACCCGGATCAGCGACTGGATGAACGGAACCTTCAAGCAGATGCAGCTTGAATCCGACACCTGCACAGCATCCGTTCTGGTCAGCAAAAAGGGAACGATGACGATCAAAAAGAAACCGCATATGAAAGGAACCGGCAAACCCGTCAATCTGGCGCACAACCGGAAGAAACGGTATATTCTGGAAGAAGGAATCCCGGTTCCTTTTTTACAGGATCTCGGTGTTATGACAAAAGAAGGCAAAATCGTGCGGACCCGCTACGACAAGTTCCGCCAGATCAACCGCTTTCTGGAGTTCATCGAAGATATCCTGCCGCAGCTCCCATCGGACCGCGAGATCACGATTCTCGATTTCGGCTGCGGAAAATCGTATCTGACGTTTGCGATGTATTATTACTTCCGCGAACTGAAAAAACTGGATGTCAATATCATCGGACTTGACTTGAAAGAGGATGTCATCGCAATCTGCAACGGACTGGCGGAGAAATACGGCTATGAAAAGCTGCATTTCTATCAGGGTGACATCGCTTCTTATACCGGCCGCGACGAGGTCGATATGGTGGTGACGCTGCACGCGTGCGACACGGCGACTGACTATGCGCTGGAAAAGGCCGTCAAATGGAATGCAAAAGTTATTCTTTCCGTTCCGTGCTGCCAGCATGAGCTGAACCGCCAGATTGCAAACAAAGAACTGTATCCGATCATGGATTACGGCATCTTAAAAGAGCGCATGGCGGCGCTTCTGACCGACGGAATCCGGGCAAAGCTTCTGGAGAATGCAGGCTATGAGACACAGATTCTTGAGTTCATCGACATGGAGCACACGCCGAAGAACCTTCTGATCCGCGCGGTAAAACGCCAGGAAGGCTCGAAAAAACTGCCGGAAGAACTGAAAGTGTGCATGGAAGCGTACCATGTGAAGCCGACACTGGCAGACCTCCTCACAGAAAAGGAGGAGCCGTGATGAATAAAAGAGCAGCAAGGATTCTGATCCTTTTTCTTGTTTTTGCCGCATCAGTCGGTGTGTTCACACACCTGATGAGCCACGAGACGACGGAGAATGCGACCGATCTGGACGCAGCGAGTCTTCCGGTGCTGTACATGAAGACCGCGGACACGACAGTGAACCGCATGTACGGATACCGCCAGGAGATGAACGGCGTAACGACAAGAGAAAACCTGACACCGCTGCCGATGGACCGTTCGCTTACGCTTGAAATTGATGCGAAGGGACAGAAAATTATAAACGTGACCTATACGGTGGAAAGCACAGACGGCGGAGCGCTGATTGAAAACTCGGTGCTGAAATCGTTTGACGAGGACGGAAGCTATCTGAAAGCAGACTTCCAGTTAGAGACCGCGATTCTGATGAATCAGGAATATACGCTGAAGCTCGAGGTTGCCTACGGAAACGGCCAGTCTGCCTGGTATTACACCCGCATTGTACAGCGCAACGGCGTGGAGGTCGGCGATTATCTGGCCTACACGCAGATGTTTGCGCAGACATGCCTGGATAAAACGCAGGCGGAAGCGCTCGTTCCGCAGCTTGAGCCGGATGAGACGGGGGATAATTCTTCGTTCCTCAATGTCAACATTCATTCCAGCCTCGACCAGATTTCCTGGGGAAGCCTCGCACCGACGATCGTACAGCAGCCGGTGCAGCAGATCAAAGAAGCGAATGAGACGACGACCAGCATCAAACAGGAGTACATGATCAGTGCGCAGGATGAGAACGGACAGACGGAGTATTATACCGTAAGCGAGTTCTACCGGATGCGAGAGTCCGACGGAGAGATTATTCTGCTGGACTTCGAGCGGAGCGCACAGCAGATCTTTGATCCGGAGCTTGGTGTTCTGACGAAATCCGGCATTAACCTCGGTGTGACCGGCGAGGATACCAAGTATGTGACGAATACGGCAGGTGATATTGTCGCATTTGTAGTAAACGGTGATCTCTGGTGCTACAACCGCAGCGCCAACAAGACGATCCGCGTTTTCAGCTTCCGTGAGAACGGCAGCATGGATGACCGGGAACAGCACGGAGAGCATGATGTCAACATTGTACGTGTGGATGATGCGGGCGATGTGACGTTTGTTGTTTATGGCTATATGAACCGCGGAAACCACGAGGGTGAAGTGGGAGCAGCCGTTTACTATTATCGCGCCGAGCGGAATGTGGCAACCGAGGAGATTTTCGTTCCGGCGGATATTTCCTACGAGATGCTGAAAAAACAGCTCGACCGCCTCTCCTACGTCAACAAGCAGAGAGAGATGTATCTCTATCTGAATGAGAACCTGTGTAAGGTAGATATTGAAACCGGCACGACGACGGTGGTCCGGGAAAGTATCCCGGAGGACTGCTTTGTAGTATCGGAAAGCCAGGAGAGCATCGCGTGGATGGATGCGGACAATGCAAGCAGTGCGATGAACATCACCGTGATGAATCTGGAGAGCGGGGAAACGCAGCGCTTTGCGGCGGATGACGGACAGAAGATCCGGGCACTTGGCTTTATCAATGAAGACTTTGTCTATGGTATGGCAAACGACAGCGATATTTTAAAAGATATTTCCGGCAATGAAGTTTTCGCTATGCATACGGTGCGGATTGTCAGCATCGACGGAACCGTGAAAAAAGAGTATCACCAGGACGGCTATTATGTGACAGGCGTGTCGATTTCGGACGGCCTTCTGGAGCTGGACCGCGTGGTACGCCAGGAAAACGGCTATGCGGATGCGCCGGAGGATCACATCATGAACGGCGAGCAGCAGAGCCAGGAACTGGTGACGGGCCGCCTGGCAACGGTGGACGACAGAAGAGAGCAGCAGTTCCTTCTGGAATTCTCGACGAGCGGCAAAACACAGTCGCTTCTGACACTGACACCGAAATATATCTATTCAACCTTACGGACCGATCTTACGATGTCGTACGACACGGGCAGCGCAGATCTTTACTATGTATATGGAAAAGGAAAACTGATCGCCATTTTAAGCTCCCCGGCCGAGGCCGTACAGCTTGCCGATGAGAATGTCGGCGTTGTGCTGAACAGCAGCCAGTCCTATGTGTGGGAGCGCGGAAACCGCCAGCAGGGCATGCGCCTCGACGAGACAACGATGCCGTCGGGATTTCAGAGTGCATCTCTGGACGAAAACGTGCTGAAGGAGTCACTCGGTGATGATTACGAACTGCTGAACCTGACGGGCTGCACAAGAGAAGAAATTCTCTACATGATCAGCAGCGGCTACGGCGTTGTTGTAAAGACCGGCGCGAACGAGAGTCTGCTTCTGACTGGATACGATATTTTTGGAAATTCCTGGCTGTATAACCCGGCAACGGGCGAGACAACTGCACTTTCTGACGATGACAGCGATGCATTGTTCGCACAGAACGGCAATGTCTTCATCAGTTATATTAAAAAAGTAAAGATCGAGTGATTTGCGGGGTTTTCTAATGACGCAAAAAGTGCTAGAATAAAGAAAGCACTATGAATATTTAGGGAGAAAAAAGACAATGAAACTTACAACCATCCGAGAGATTTATAAAAACCGGGAAGCATACCTGGACAAAGAAGTAACCGTAGGCGGCTGGGTGCGCAGCGTACGTGATTCCAAAACCTTTGGTTTCATCGTTCTGCACGACGGAAGCTATTTCGAAACCCTGCAGATCGTATACCACGATGAGATGGAAACTTCGCTGAGATTTCCAAAATGAACGTCGGCGCAGCATCATCGTAAAAGGTACCCTCGTTGCTACCCCGCAGGCAAAACAGCCGTTTGAGATTCAGGCGGCAGAAGTTACCGTAGAGGGCGTTTCCGCACCGGATTACCCGCTGCAGAAAAAACGCCACTCCATGGAATACCTTCGTACCATTTCCCATCTGCGTCCGAGAACCAACACCTTCCAGGCAGTATTCCGTGTTCGTTCCCTCTGCGCCTATGCGATCCATCAGTTCTTCCAGGAGAGAGACTTCGTTTATGTCAACACCCCGCTGATCACCGGAAGCGACTGCGAGGGAGCCGGCGAGATGTTCCAGGTAACCACCATGGATCTTGACAATATTCCGAAAACCGAGGACGGCGCTGTTGATTTCACACAGGACTTCTTCGGAAAGAAGACAAGCCTTACCGTAAGCGGACAGTTAAACGGCGAGACCTTTGCACAGGCATTCCGCAATATCTACACCTTCGGACCGACCTTCCGTGCAGAGAATTCCAACACCACCCGCCATGCAGCAGAGTTCTGGATGATCGAGCCGGAAATCGCTTTCGCTGATCTGGAGGATGATATGGAGCTTGCTGAGGCAATGCTGAAATATGTCATCCGCTACGTTATGGAGCATGCACCGGAAGAAATGCAGTTCTTCAACAGTTTCGTGGACAAGGGACTGATCGAGCGTCTGAACCATGTCGTAAATTCTGAGTTCGGCCGTGTAACCTACACCGAGGCTATCGAGCTTCTGGAGAAAAACAACGACAAATTCGATTACAAAGTATACTGGGGATGCGATCTGCAGACCGAGCATGAGCGTTATCTGACCGAGCAGATCTTCAAGAGACCGGTTTTCGTTACCGATTATCCGAAGGAGATCAAAGCGTTCTACATGAAGCTGAACGATGACAACAAGACAGTTGCCGCTATGGACTGTCTGGTTCCTGGCATCGGAGAGATCATCGGCGGAAGCCAGCGTGAGGACGACTACGAGAAACTGCTTGGCCGTATGAAAGAGCTGGGACTTGCTGAGGAAGATTACGGATTCTATCTGGACCTCAGAAAATATGGTTCTACCCACCATGCAGGATTCGGACTGGGATTTGAAAGATGCGTCATGTATCTGACCGGAATGGGCAATATCCGCGACGTCATCCCGTTCCCGAGAACAGTAAACAACTGCGAGCTGTAATTACGAAAAGTGATATAGAAACTTAAAAAATACGGATGCCGGGTGCAGTGGAATCCAATGTGGATTTGGTGTGCCTGACGTCCGTATTGTAGTAATGGAGAAAATGAATCCAGAAAGGGGTATGCGCCTATGCGGTTTATTCATATTGCGGATGTGCATCTCGGCATGCAGCCGGATGCGGGATTTCCCTGGAGCGAGGAGCGAGGGGAGGCCATCTGGGAGAGCTTCCGGCGGATCATCCGCCTGGCCGGTCGGGAAAAGACGGACTTTCTGCTGATTGCGGGAGATCTGTTTCAGTGCCAGCCGCTTCTGCGGGAACTGAAAGAGGTTAATGATCTCTTTGCTTCCATCCCGGAGACGATCGTCGTGCTGATTGCCGGAAACCACGATTATGTGAAACGGGAGAGCTTTTACCGCGGTTTCGACTGGGCAGACAACGTGGTAATGCTCCTGTCGCCGGAGCCGGAGTGTGTTGAAGTCCCGGAGAAGAAGACGGCGGTGTACGGATGCAGTTACGACAAAAAAGAGATTCTGGAAAACCGGCTGGACGGCGTGCGGCCGGAGGGAAAAATGAAATATCATCTGCTGCTCGCGCACGGCGGCGATGCCCGCCACATGCCGTGGAATCCGGGCCGCATGGCGCAGGCTGGGTTTGATTATATTGCGTGCGGGCACATTCATAAGCCGGGGATTCTTATTCCCGACAAAATGGCATACGCAGGCGCACTCGAACCGACGGATGAGACGCAGTTGGGGCCGCACGGCTACATCCGCGGAACGGTGGACGAGCACGGCACGCGGATTCAGTTTGTGCCGTTTGCCAGATATGAGTACGAAGATCTGGTGTTGAACGTGACGGAGGATCTGACACAGTATGCGCTGGAGACGAAGCTGAAACAGGAGCTGGCGCTGCGGGAGGATGGGAAGATCCGAAAAATCATCCGCCTGAAACTTGTGGGACACCGTGCCGCCGAGCTGGAATTTTCTCCGAAACGGCTGCTGGACTGCGGCAGAGTCATCTCCGTGGAGGATGAAACACGTCCGGCGTACGATCTGGAACAGCTGAAGAAAACGTATGGCGCTAGTCTGATCAGCGCTATATTGAAGCATTTGAAACAAAGACGGATGCGCAGTCACAGAAGGCGCTCGACTATGGTCTCGAGGCGCTGCTGGCGGCACGCAGGAACGGCTGAAAAAAAGATTGCGGGAGGTATAGAAGATGAAAATAGAAAAACTGGAAATCCGCAATTTTGGAAAAATGCAGAACCGCACGCTGGAATTTTCCGATGGGATTCAGCTCATCAGCGGGGAAAATGAGAGCGGAAAATCGACCGTCCATACCTTCATCCGCAGCATGCTGTTCGGCATGACACGCGGCCGGGGGCGGGCGGCAAAAAATGATGTCTACAGTCGTTATGAGCCATGGGAAAATCCGGCATACTATGCGGGAGAGATGGTGCTTGAAAGCGGCGGCAAACGGTTCCGTCTGACCCGGAATTTCGGGCGGCAGAACGCCAATGCAAAGCTGGTGTGCCTGACGGACGGCGAGGTGCTCTCCGTGGAGGACGGCGATCTTTCCATGCTGCTCGGCGGTGTCAGTGAGATTGTGTATGATAATACGGCTTCGATCGGGCAGTTAAAAGGAAGAACCGAGGAAGGGCTTGCGGATGAGCTGCGGAACTATATGGCAAATTACCAGGGGAGCAGCGATGGAGAGCTCGATGTGGCGGCGGCGCTGGATCTGCTGAAGCAGAAGAGAAAGCGCCTAGAGCAGGAACAGAAAAAGACGCTGGCGGGACTGGAAAAACGGAAGGAAGAACTTGAGACGAAAATTTCCGTTTTTACGGAGGAGTGCCGTCAGAGCGAGGAGAATCTGCAGCAGGCGAAAGAGCAGATGAAGCGGGATATTTATCAGAAGGATGTGCCGATCGAACGGGTGCGGAAGATGAAAAAAGAATCTCGGAAGAGCCGCAAATGGGGTGCCGCGTGCGTGGCGCTGGCTGGATTTCTCTTGTTCTTATGCATTCTGCAGTTCTTCCATATTGATTCGCTGCTGACGAGAACGGGACTCGGGCTTGCGATTGCGGCGCTCTTGTATCTGGCGTACAGTCTGTTCCGTCACCGGAAAACGGAGGTCGAGCAGGTCGTGACGGAGCCGGAGGAGCAGGCGATCCGCCGCCAGCAGTGGAATGTGGACCGCCTGAAGCAGGAGCTGGGGCAGAAACAGACGGTGCTGTCGAACTTGCAGAGTGAATACGAAGAGCTCTGCATTTCCATGACGGAAAAAGATCATCTGCAGGAAGAACTCGATGCGCTTTCCCTGGCGGGGGAGACGATCCAGAGTCTCTCCGTACAGATGCAGAGCCGGATCGGCGACCGCTTAAAACAGCAGATGTCAAAAACGCTGTCATCGCTGACGAATGGCCGCTATCTGCAGGTGAATATGGATGAGAATCTGCGGATCGGCCTTCACACCGCAGACGAATATGTGCCGCTTGAACAGGTCAGCCGCGGCACGATCGAGCAGGCGTACTTTGCGCTCCGCATGGCGGCGATGGATGTGCTCTGCGGCGAGGAGGAGCTGCCGGTGATTCTCGATGAATCGTTTGCGTTTTACGATGAAAACCGGCTGAAAGAAACTTTGAAATGGCTGGCGGAAAACCGGACGCAGGTGCTGCTCTTTACGTGTCAGAAGCGGGAGGAGGAAGCACTCTCGGAGATGGGAATTCCGTACCGGAAAATTGTGCTTTAAGTAATGCGGCTCGCAGAGAATCGGTGAGTTGTGGTTTGGAAATAAAGGAGAATAGAAGTTATGCTGACAATAGGATGTCATTTATCATCGTCCAAAGGATATCTTGCCATGGGAAAAGAGGCGGTGTCCATCGGGGCGAATACCTTTCAGTTTTTTACAAGAAACCCGAGAGGAAGCAAGGCGAAAGCCATCGACGAGGCGGATGTCGCAGCGTTTCTTTCTTACAGTAAGGAGCATGGAATCGAGCGCATTTTGGCACATGCGCCGTACACGCTGAATCCGTGCTCGAAGGATGCGCACACGAGAGAGTTTGCATGGATGACGATGGCGGATGATCTGAAACGGATGGAGTATACGCCGGGAAACTGCTACAATTTCCACCCGGGCAGCCATACCGGACAGGGGGCGGAAGAGGGAATCCGTCTAATTTCGGAGATGCTGAATGAAATTTTAAAACCGGAGCAGACGACCACGGTGCTGCTCGAGACGATGGCAGGAAAAGGAACCGAAGTCGGCCGCTCGTTTGAGGAGCTGGCGGCGATTCTGGAGCGCGTGGAATTAAAAGACCACATGGGTGTCTGCCTGGATACGTGCCATGTGTACGATGCGGGATATGATATTGTGGATCACCTCGATGATGTGCTTGAGGGGTTCGACCGCGTGGTAGGACTTTCGAAGCTGAAAGCGGTTCATCTGAACGACAGCAAGAATCCGTTTGAGAGCCATAAGGACCGCCATGAGAAGATCGGTGAGGGATCGCTGGGGCTTGCGGCATTTGAGCGGATTGTGACACATCCGGCGCTGGCGGGACTGCCGTTCTATTTGGAAACACCGAATGAGCTGGACGGATATGCAAAAGAGATCGCGCTGCTGCGCGGGTTTGCGAAATAGAGGAAGAAGGTAAGAGAAAGTGGAAAACACGAGAGAGAAGAATAAAAGATCTGACGGAAGAAAAAAGACGTATTTCGACAGGGAAAATAAAAAGAAAGCTGTTCGTATCGAGAAAACAAAGAGCGTGGCACCGGAAAAAGGAAAGCAGAAAAAGAGTTCATCATCGTCGAAATGTCCTTATCAGAAAAAATGCGGCGGATGCACATATCTGAACCTCTCCTACGAAGAGCAGCTCGCGAAAAAAGAGCAGTTCCTGAAGAAGACTCTGAAGGGCATCGTCCCGGTCAAAGGCATGGTTGGCATGGAAAATCCTTATCATTACCGGAATAAAGTCAATTCCGCCTTTGCACGCAAAAAAGACGGAACGATCATATCCGGCATTTATGAAAAGGGCACACACAAAGTGGTTCCGGTCGATGAGTGCCTGCTCGAGGATCAGCGTGCCGATGCCATCATCCGCGATATCCGCAGTCTGCTGAAGAGCTTCAAAATCATGATCTACAACGAGGACAGCGGCTACGGCCTCCTGCGCCACGTCATGGTGCGCACCGGCTTTGCTTCCGGCGAGATCATGGTCGTCCTCGTCTGCGTATCACCAGTCTTCCCGTCAAAAAACAACTTCGTAAAGGCCCTGCGCAAACTCCACCCGGAGATCACCACGATCGTACTGAACGTCAACGACCGCACCGACAGCATGGTACTCGGAAAACGCGACATTGTCCTCTTCGGACGCGGCTACATCGAGGATGAACTCTGCGGCTGCACCTTCCGCATCTCCCCGCAGTCCTTCTACCAGGTCAACCCGGTTCAGACGAAAAAACTGTACGAAAAAGCCATCTCCCTGGCCGGCCTCACCGGAAACGAACGCGTCCTGGACGCCTACTGCGGAATCGGAACCATCGGCCTCATCGCATCCCGCGATGCCAGAGAAGTCATCAGCGTCGAACTGAACCCGGACGCCGTCCGCGATGCCGTAACAAACGCCAAACGAAACCAAATCAAAAACGTCTCCTTCTACCAGAACGACGCCGGCGCCTTCATGGTCTCCATGGCCGAAAAAGGCGAAAAAGCCGACATCGTCTTCATGGACCCGCCAAGAGCCGGCAGTGATGAAGCCTTTCTGTCCTCTGTCGTAACCCTTTCACCGAAAAAAGTGGTCTACGTCTCCTGCAATCCGGAGACATTGGCGAGAGACCTGCGGTATCTGACAAAACACGGATATAAGGCAGAAGAGGCATGGGGGTATGATATGTTCGCGTGGTCGGAGCATGTGGAAAGTATCGTGTTGCTTTCCAAACTTAAATCAAATAAGTTGAAGCATATCAATGTGGAATTAGAGATGGATGAGCTTGATTTGATGGCGGCGGAGAGTAAAGCGATCTATGCGGAAGTCAAGGATTATGTTTCTGAAGCAAAGCGGATTGAAAGTTAGCAACTTGTATATCGCACAGGTGAAGCAGAAATGCGGCATTATTGAGAGGGCAAATTATAACCTGTCAAAATTGGAAAACTCTAGACAGCCGAAGTGTCCGCCAGGGAAAGAAGCGGCTATAAGGGAGGCACTGGAACATTTTCGGATGATATGACGATATCGTAGAAATAGAAGAATCCTTTTTCTTTGACTTGGTTCTTTAAGTCCCTTTGTTAGTTTTGGTTAGTGGGACATAATTTTACATTTGAAGAAACGTGAATACGTATCGGAAGATAGATAGAGAGTTCAAACAGATACGAAGGAGTTTTGTTCATAAATGATAGAAAAAAATAAGATTTTAGAATCATGGATAATGGTGGAACATTTATCGGAGGGAGACATCGGTTTGAATGATAAGGCTATTCTCACTCTGAATGATTTGCAGGAACAGGATTTCTATTCTCTGTTTCTGCATAAAATTGAGAAAAAGAAATGGAATCGACGGCAAAAAGGAGGAGTCGTTGTCTATTTTGATATTTTTAAATTTCAGGAAGTTGTGGACATACTTCATGCAGAGTATGGCTTGGAATCGACGGATGAGGATATTCGTTTCGGAGACAAGTTCAGTTTCGCGCTGTATTTCGATAAGAATCTTAATTTTCTGGAGGATATGACATTCTTTACAGAAAGTGCTTACATACGGAAATTCAAAAAAAGTTCCCTATGAGAAAGAGTTTCGGGAATTTGAGAAAGATTTTAAAAATCAGCTTGCTCAGGATTTTGATGAGACAGCAGGGGATTCGGCGAAGTTTAATGCTGCGATGCAAAAGGAACTCCTGCAACATGAGGTTGATATAATAAATTGCCGGATGAAGATTCTGGGAAATATCGAGACTGAAGCGACGAATCTGCATTCTTTTTTCATCGATGATCTGGAAAAAGCAAAAAAAATCGAAACGGTTAATTTGAATGCTTATTTGTATGGAAATAAAAAGGAACGCATGAACCTTGACAGCAAAAAAGATTCAGTGAATTTTCATCCGCATCTGTTTGAACAAATTCTGCAGCCGAAGAATTATCCCCTGGGAAGGTTTCCAAGCAATACGACATATGCGCTTTCTCTGATGCAGCAAGTTGCGGTAAACTTATCCATCGGCTTTGACAACAATCAGATGAGAAGTGTCAACGGTCCGCCTGGAACCGGAAAAACGACGCTTTTGAAGGACATATTTGCGCAGTTAGTGGTACAGCAGGCGTATAGTATTGCGAAACTTTCGGACCATTTTATCAAAGGAACAGAGAAAACAATTTATTTTAATCATGCATCGATTGGAGAGATCCCGGAACATATTATCGAAAATAATATCGTGGTTGCAAGTTCGAATAATGGTGCGGTTCAAAACATTGTGAACGAACTTCCGTTGAGTAAGGAGATTGACAATTTTCTAATCGATGAACTGAAAGAAGCGGACTATTTTTGTGAGATATCGAATGCGAAGGTGTCGGTAGAGTGGTTGGAAGATGAGAACGGGAAGAAAAGAGAGGAACTGGTAAAAGAATCTGTTCCGGGAGAAGAAAAGTTTTGGGGAGTATTTTCACTTGAAGGTGGAAAAGCGAATAATATGAGCAATATCCTCACGAATATGAAGCATATCCACAAATATTTGGAAGAAGATTATCTGCCGAATCAAGGTATATATAAACAATTTCTGAGTCATTATGAGGAAGTAAAAGCGATTCGAACAAAAAGGCAGGAATTTGCAGATAGCGTTCGGATGTATCAGGAATATACTCAAAAGATGGAACAGGTTCGTGGCAGCTATCAAGAAAAATTAGAGAAGAAAGAGCATGAATTGTGCGTAGAACTTAAGAAGCTTGCAGAAAATAAACAGGAATGCGGGCAGCAGTTGGAACAGTTACATCTCAGTTTGAAAGAGGTACAAAACAGGGCAGAAGCTGTCCGAAAAAATATGGACAGTATGAACCAGTGCCTTCAAGTACACAAGGAGCAACGTCCTTGCTTCTTTGCGGGAAAGAAAAAGAAAGAGGAATATAGGAGCAGATTAAATGAGATTACGGATCAGTTAGTAAAATTAAATGATGAAGATATAGAATGCAGGGAACAGGAGAAAAAAATTAATGAAAATATTCATTTGCGGCAAACAAGGCTGAGTAAAAGTAATGAAAAACAGGAGAAGCTTAAGCAGGAGTTTAACAGTTGGAAGACGGTGGAAACAGGTAAAATTTCAAATTTGGAGAAAAGAGTCCGCGAATATGAAAATATAAAAAACGACAGTAAGACAGAACCGCTGAATATGAATCAGGAGTATGAAGATTTACAGATATCAAACCCGTGGTTTGACGAAGCGTATCGTGTCGCACAGTCAAAATTGTTTGTTATGGCATTACGTGTTCGAAAACAATTTCTTTATGAGAACAGAAAAAATGTAAAGGCGGCCATTATCGTCTGGGATCAGCAGGAGAAGTATTTGGATCGAAAGCATGTGATTGAGGCGGCATGGAACTGGATTAATATGACAATTCCGGTGATTAGTTCTACGTTTGCCAGTTTTTCGCGTATGTGCAAAAATCTTGGAGCTGAGACACTGGGGCATCTTTTTATCGATGAAGCAGGACAGGCGCTGCCACAGGCGGCTGTCGGTGCAATCTATCGCAGCAGGCATGTAATGGTGGTCGGTGATCCGTTGCAGATTAAACCGGTTCTTACGTTGGATTCTAATACCCTATATATGTTGGGGGAGCATTTTGGAGTGACAGAAAAATATTTATCTGCATCTGCATCCGCACAGATTTTAGCAGATGCGGCAAGTCAGTACGGGTTTTATCGAAAACAGGACAAGGCGGAGGATTCATGGGTTGGAATTCCGCTATGGGTGCATAGAAGATGTCGGTATCCGATGTTTACAATTTCGAACATGATTTCCTATGACGGATTTATGGTGCAGGGAATGGAAAAGTACGGAAAAGCAGACTGGTTTGATGTTGGTGGAATGGCGAACAATAAATATGTCGAGGAACAGGGAGAATTCCTTTTGCATAAGCTCAAGGAGATGATAGATAAAAATCCGAAAATCTTAGATAAAAAAGAAAAAGATGTGGTTTATGTAATTACACCGTTTTCCAATGTGGCATATCAGCTTTCTCAGAAATTACGGAAAATTCACTTTACCCGATATGATGAACAGGGAAAACCGACAAATGTCGGAACTGTCCATACGTTTCAGGGGAAAGAGGCTCCAATCGTATTTTTTGTACTCGGTGCCGACAGGCAGAGCAGCGGAGCGGCACGCTGGGCAGTAACCGAAGCGAACATAATGAATGTTGCGGCGACGAGGGCCAAAGAGGAGTTTTATATTATTAGTGATAGGAAATTGTATCTTGGGCTTGGGTGTGATGTTGCAACAGATACGGATCGGATTATCAGAGAATATAAAAATCAGTATCTTGTGGATGATCATGCACACAAGAATGAGTTGCGCATGCAGGTTGACGAGACACGGACACTCATTATTGATGCGGATTTTAGACGCATTACAGGAACGGTCAAATATGTTGGAAAGGGAACAGAAAGTTTTTATGCCTATGTAGTTGGTGCTGATGGAAAAGAATATTCCATTACCGAAAGTATTTATTCTAAGACAGAGAGTGCAATAGAAGTGATTCAAAAGGGTAAAAAAATATCTTTTATTCCAGGAGAAGGGAATAAGAAACTATTTGCTACAGAGGTGAAGATAGATGTTTAATTAAGAGAGAGGTTATCGGGAATTTAATGGAACGGTAAAGGGAGGGGTAAAAGATGGAGGATCAAAGAGACAATCCTAATATTATTGGGAGTGAAATCATCATATATCAAACGGAAGATGGATATACAAAAATTGACGTTAAATTTGAAGACGAGACCGTTTGGCTTACACAGGCACAATTATGTGAGTTGTATCAGACAAGTAAATCTAATATCAGCGAGCATATCAAGCATATTTTTGAAGAGGAAGAATTGGATGAAGAGTCAGTTGTTCGGAAATTCCGAACAACTGCAGCTGATGGAAAAAACTATAATACAATTCATTATAATCTTGATATGATTATTTCTCTTGGATATAGAGTGAAATCCAAGATTGCTACAAATTTCCGTCGGTGGGCTGCTGAACGATTAAAAGAGTACATGATAAAAGGCTTTACAATGGATGATGAACGGCTAAAAAATCTGGGTGGGGGTAATTATTGGAAAGAGTTATTAGACCGTATTCGGGATATTCGCTCATCTGAAAAAGTGATGTACCGACAGGTACTTGACCTTTATGCAACAAGTGTTGATTATGATCCCAAGAGTAGTGAATCCATTGCATTTTTTAAAATGGTACAAAATAAATTACACTATGCAGCACATGGACATACAGCAGCAGAAGTTATATACGAGCGTGCGGACGCCAGTCAGCCTTTTATGGGATTAAAAAGTTTTTCTGGTGATTTTCCTGTATTGAAAGATATCAGTATTGCCAAAAATTATCTCAATGATGAAGAGTTAAAGATCCTAAATAATATTGTATCGGGATATTTTGATTTTGCGGAGATTCAAGCTATGCGTCACAATCCCATGCATATGGAAGATTATGTGGAACACCTTGATAATGTTTTGAAAACTACAGGTGAAAAAGTGTTGCAAGGAGCCGGAACGATTAGTCATGCACAGGCAATTGAAAAAGCAACAGAAGAATATCGGAAATATCAGGTGCAGAACTTATCGCCGGTTGAAGAAGAATATTTGGAAAGCATTAAAAATATTCACAGTACAGTAAAGAAAAACAGTAAGAATTAATTTTCATAAAAGAGATTTTTAGAAGTTGGTAAAAATACGAGTTTGGACAATGATGAGTATGTCGAGACGGTCTGTTTGCTGTCAAGAAAATAAAATCAAGTACTGAAAAGTAGCGTATTTCCGAGCTTTTTGTAAGGTTGGTATCATCAGAGAAGCCTTGCGGAAAGCTCGGTTTTATTATATGGAAACATATCTACTTTTTGGTCTGATTGGAGAAAAAGTGGATGGCCGGAAAATTGCGGTAGGGTTTAGGCTGTGGATTAGATGTTAGCATTTCCGGATTTGGTTCATCGTGAATCAGTCGATACAGCGGATGTTTGATAGTTTTTTCCTTGCCACCGGTACCGGTGTATTGATATACATGGACTCTGTGACCTGAACATAAAGTTTGTCATCTACTTTTGTTGCGATAAAATCCACTTCGGAATTATCCACTTTACCAATAGAGACATCATAGTCTCTACGTAGCAGTTCAAAGTAAACAACATTTTCTATTGCATGTCCGCTATCACGATCCCTGAATCCAAGCAGATAGTTTCTAAGTCCGATATCAACGATGTAATACTTTCCAAGAGTACGTAAGAATTCCTTTCCTTTAATATCAAATCTCTTGATGTCATAGAAGAAGTATGCTTCCAGTAGCGCATTCACATAGGCCTGAACAGTGTGAGCGCTTGGAGTTCATAGTGTTCGCCGGTTTTATCAAATGCTTGCTTGCGTGTGCCACCTAACGCACTTTTGGTTTCTCTTATTTCAAAATCATGGAATGTTAAAAATTCAGAGAAGGACAATGGAAGCATCTTTATTTCTACGCATCTGCCTGATAAATAGGTAGCATATTCAGAGGAGAGCATATAAGCATTCGAACCAGTAACATAAATATCGCAATTGAAATCAACATGGAAAGAGTAAGCATAAACTCATGAAAAAAATTAAGTTTATGCACTGAAATGCAGAAACTATTAAAATTTG
The DNA here is from genome assembly GCF_003482095.1 of Blautia sp. OF09-25XD. Classification (NCBI taxonomy): domain Bacteria; kingdom Bacillati; phylum Bacillota; class Clostridia; order Lachnospirales; family Lachnospiraceae; genus Blautia; species Blautia sp. OF09-25XD. The sequence continues at coordinate 10,637 of NZ_QUMG01000023.1, read as the reverse complement.
ACAATTTTTGTATTTTACAAGAAGAGAATGCCTCTATCATTGTAGACAGAAGCACCGGTATTATTTCCACAGCGGATAGCACGGTCGAGCTCATGATGGGGAGATTATTTGATGAATTATGTGCTAATATTCTGCAATTCTACTGCTGGTCGATTGATTTATGTACACTCTCATTATAATATGTGTGCAGGAGGTGGATATATGTATCAGATTAGTAATGAAAAATTCGGTTTATTTGTAACCGAATTAAGAAAGGAAAAGAATTTAACTCAAAAGGATTTGGCTGAAAAATTATATGTATCAGATAAAACAGTTAGCAAATGGGAACGTGGTCTTAGTATGCCCAATGTCGTATTACTCATACCAATAGCTGATATATTAGATGTTACCGTTACAGAATTGTTACGTGGAGAAAAAATAGATACACAGAAAAATATTGATAAAAAAGAAATCGAGGAATTGGTAGTAGGCTCTCTCGATATGGCTGTTAGGGATTCTATTCACCAGCATAGAAAAAACTGGATATTAGCATATTTGTTATGTTTTTTTATATCTATTACAGAAATTATTATGTTAGTTGTATCTGGAAGTTCGTTAGCTGAGATGAAAAGGGATATATTGCTAGTTACCGGGGGAATGCTTTTATTTGGTGCATGGTTTTGTTTCTTTGCAAAAGACATATTACCAACATATTATGATGCCAACAAGATAAATTATGTTTCACAAGGAATTTTTAGAATACATCTAGTTGGTTTATCTTTTAACAATGGAAATTGGATATATATCTGCACAACTTTAAAAATATGGATACTTGCAACAGTTGTTTTATATCCTCTTGCAGGTATTATAATAATCAATTGTTTCAATATAGCTTTATGGGATATTTTGAATAAAATTTTCCTAATTATGATATTAGGCGGTATGGTAGTTTCGATTTACATTATCGGGAAAAAATACGAATAATTAAATTACCTGTTATCGTTGTGGATAGTACTAATTTACAACATTCTTCATGGGAAATATGGAATGATGCAGAAGAGGTTGTGTTAAGAGAATTAGTGTACATTTAAAACGTGGAAAGCCCCTTCGGGAGCTTTTTTCTGTTTATAAGATAATTTCTGCCGGAGATTTTGATTTAATAATTTGATTTATAAAACTGGCAATGATACAATTAGCGTAATTTGAAAGAAAGCAGAGAAAATATGAGTGAAAACTTACTGATTGTTGAAGATGACAAAAAATTAAATGATGGAATACGTCTCGCATTGAAGAATGATTCCTATTTCTTTTATCAGTGCCAGACTTTGCAGGAGGCTAGAGAAATCTTGAAAAAGGAAGATATCACATTGGTTTTATTAGATGTGAACTTGCCGGATGGGAATGGGATTGATTTTGTAAGAGAAATAAGGAAAAACAGTCAGGTGCCGATTATCCTGCTTACAGTAAATAACATGGAAGTAGATATCGTAACAGGATTGGACGCTGGGGCAAATGATTATATTACGAAACCGTTTAGTTTGATGGTTTTGCGTGCAAGAGTGTCTGTGCAGCTTAGAAATAAAGATGCAGTAGTTAAGAATTCTATGGAGTTTGATGGATTCGAGTTCTATTTCGATAAAATGGAATTTTTCAAAAATGGAGAACTTATTGAACTGAGTAAGACAGAACAAAAACTCTTGAAAGTGCTGTGCGAAAACAGAGGAAAAGTAGTGAAGCGAGAATACCTGATTGACGAGGTATGGCAAGGAGATACAGAGTTTGTGGATGCTCATGCTCTGACTGTTGCAGTTAAACGTCTCAGAGACAAATTAGAAGATGATACGCAGAAGCCTAAATATATCAAAACGGTTTATGGAATTGGTTATACCTGGGCGGTGAATGGATGATAGAAATAATTATATTGATTGTAGGAATATTTGTTTTAAGTGGAATCTTCTGGCATAGCATTTTTTATCAGAAAGAAAAAAAGCTTTTGAACCGGCTGCAGCAAATGCTGGATTGTGCTATAGATGGAGAACTGGAACGGACAGAAATATCAGAAGAAAAGTACTCTGCTCTTGAAAACAGCATGAAACAACATTTAGACAGTAGCTTTCTGGCAAGAAAGAACCAACAGGAACAAAAAGAAGTGATACAGAAACTTATTTCCGACATTGCGCATCAGACGTTGACTCCTATTTCAAATTTGAAAATTTATGGTGAAATACTCTCTGAAACAAATCATGAAAATCAGGAGGAGATAGATACCATTTTGGAGCAGACAGAGAAATTAGATTTCCTGATACAATCATTGGTCAAATTATCACGGATGGAGAGTGGAATTATCGCAGTACATTCGGAGGATACTACTATTACACAGATGCTTGAATCCATACAGCAGCAGGTTAGCGTGAAAGCAAGGGAGAAGAATATTACTCTGAGCCTATGTGACACGGATTTGCATGTTCTATGTGATCCAAAATGGACTGTGGAGGCACTCGGAAATATTGTAGATAATGCGATTAAATACACAGCATGTGGGGGAAATGTTCAGGTAAAAGCTGAGCAGAATTCTTTCTTTGTAAAGATTGATATTATTGATGATGGCATTGGAATAGAAAAAGAAGAAATACCAAAGATATTTGGAAGGTTTTATCGGAGTCTGTCAGTGGCAGACCAGCCAGGAGTAGGAATTGGCTTATTCCTTGCAAGAGAGATTATTCAGGCACAAAAAGGGTATATAAAAGTGACATCAGAGAGAGGAAAGGGCTCTATCTTTTCTGTGTTTCTCCCGATATCAAAAAAGGAATAGTATCAAAACTGTGATATTTCAGAAACCGGATAGAGACATTGTTGTGATAAAGTCTGTATTGTAAAGAGCAATACAGGCTTTTTTAAAATATAAGACAGGGAGGAAGACATGAATATATTAAAAACGGTAGATTTACAAAAAATATATGGACAAGGAGAAACAGAAGTCAAAGCCCTTGATGGTGTAAATTTAGAAGTGGAAAAGGGGGAGTTTGTAGCGATTGTTGGAACTTCCGGGAGCGGAAAGTCTACGATGCTTCATATCATTGGAGGATTAGATAATCCAACATCTGGGCAGGTAATTGTGGATGGACAGAACTTAAGCCATATGACAGATGAAGAGCTTACCATTTTCCGACGCAGGAATATTGGTTTCGTATTTCAACAGTATAATCTGGTTCCGATGTTGAATGTATGGGAGAATATTATTCTTCCCGTGAAGCTGGATGGAAAAAAGATTGAAAAGAAATATGTAGATGAAATCATTGATACACTTGGTATTCGAACAAAATTGGAAAATCTGCCAAGTGCTCTATCCGGCGGACAGCAGCAGAGAGTGGCAATTGCGAGGGCTTTAGCTGCAAAACCTGCCATTTTGCTCGCTGACGAACCGACTGGAAATTTGGATTCGAAGACAAGTCAGGATGTATTAGGGCTTCTGAAAGTAACCAGTAAGCGTTTTCACCAAACCATCGTTATGATTACCCATAATGAAGAGATTGCCCAGATGGCAGACCGGATTTTACAGATAGAAGACGGAAAAATTGTTTCAGACAGTGGTGTGGTATAGCAGGGGGCGATTTTATGGTAAAAGTAGAGAATAAAGAGACGTTATGATTATTAACGAGTCGTTTTATGAAAATGAATCGCGCCAGGAATGTTATTGCCGTTATTGCAATCATTCTGACTTCCCTTTTATTCACAAGTCTCTTTGTGGGAAGTGTATCTATGATTCTTTCCAAAAGAGCAACGGAAATTAAGCAGTTTATGGATTCTGCCCATGCCAGTGCACAGAATCTGTCAGAAGAAGATGCAAAGCGATTGCAGCAAACAATCGAACAGAGTGAAGATGTTAAGCGATATGGTTCCGGTATTTTTCTGGGAGCTGGAATGGACGAAAGGTTTGGTTTTTCCGTAGAGGTCCGATATGCAGATGAAAATACGGCAGAAAGTTTTAATTGTCTGCCAACCACAGGAAGACTGCCGGAGAAAGAAAATGAAGTAGCACTTAGCAGCATGGTATTGGAATCTCTGGGAGTTACACCAAAGATCGGGGAAGAAGTAACGCTGACCTGGGAAGTAAATCCCATGCTGAAACAATATAAGACAGATACGTTTAAGATATGTGGATTCTGGCAAGGAGACAAAGCTGTTTTAGGTCAGATGGTCTGGGTATCCGAAGCCTATGCAAAGGAGAATCGTTATCCCGTTACGCAGGAAGAATTAGAAAATGGTATCTACAATGGAGGAAAAGAGTATTTTCTCTGGTACAAGAACCTTTGGAATCTGGAAAAGAAAACGGAAAAGATATCTAAAGCAGCGGGATTTACGAGAGCTGGGACAGGAATGGAAGTCAATCCGGCATATAATCTCTTTGAAGAGGATTCATTTTCATTTTCTTCCTTAATTATAATGATTCTATTTGTTATATTAGCTGGATACCTGATTATTTATAATATCTTTAACATTTCTGTGAAAACTGATATCCGGGCTTACGGATTGTTAAAGAACGTGGGAACAACGGGAAAGCAGTTGAAAAAAATTGTACGTATGCAGGCGTGGAGATTATCAGCTATTGGTATTCCAATCGGATTGCTTTGTGGTTATCTTGCAGGTCTTTGTATGGCTCCGTCCTTGACAGCAGATGCTGAAATTAGTGCACAGGCAGGACAGACTGCTCAGACAGTAGTATCAGCAAATCCTTTGATTTTTCTTGCAGCAGCGCTTTTGACACTTTTAACGGTGTATCTCTCTAGTCTGCAGGCTTGTAAAATGGTGGAAAGGGTATCTCCTGTGGAAGCTCTGCGTTTGGCAGAGGGAGAGCAGTCACATAGGAAAATAAAAAAGAATACTTCTGTAACCTGGTGGGGAATGGCAGTTCAAAATGTGTTACGAAATTGGAAAAAGGGATTGATTGTTATGCTTTCTATCGCTCTTTCTATGGTGGTTGTCAACTGTATCGTGATGCTGGTGCAGGGATATGATTTTGATTCTTACCGAAAAGTGCTTTTAGCTTCCGATTTTCAACTGGATCAGATGACGGGAAGTTTGTTAAATACGAATTTCAACGGTATTACACCTGAAATCAAAGAGATTCTGGACGAATGTCCTGATAGTGCTAAGACAGGATATGTGTATTATTCTGAGGAAACCCACAAGATGGAGCCGGAACTTCTGAAAACATGGGAAGCATTCGCAGATAAATATGAAAAAAACTGGAACGATTATGAAAAACAGGTTTGGGAAGAGGCAAAGGCTTCCAATACAGTAAGTGTTCATTTTCTCGGAATCAGCGAGTCGGTGTTTGACAAATTAGAATGGAGAGGGGAAAAATGCTCTTGGGATACATTTAAAAGCGGAAATTATGTGCTTGTAGATTATGGTAATAAATATGCAGAGCGTCCGGTTTCTTATTATCAGACTGGGGGTATTTTTCAGATGGATTACAAAAATGGAAACCAAAAAGATTACGAAGTCATCGGAGAAGCACTGATGCCATATGCATTGGATTATCCGTATGCGGACTGTATCTATATCACGGTATTGGTTCCCGAAGAGGAGTATATCACCCAGACAGGAAATGAATCAGCCATGTATGCTGCCATTGATGCAAAGAAGGGCGAGGACAAGCAGATAAAAGAATACATTGATAAAAATATTTTGAAAGAAAATGATATGATCAACGTGTTTTCTGTATTGGACATGAAAGAGAGCTTTCAGCGGTATGTCAGTAAATATTATATGATCGGTAGTTTTCTTGTTGTTATTTTAGCTTTTATTGGCATTATGAATTTCTTTAATACAACAGCAACCTCTGTAATCAGCAGAAAAAAAGAACTGGCACTTTTGGAAGTTGTGGGAATGACGAAAAAACAGGTATCGAAAATGCTAGTGACTGAGGGATTCCTATATTTGGGAGGCGCATTTGTGATTGCAGTATTGCTAATTGTATTTGGAGCAAAGCAGATTTTAGTAAATACGCTCGGTACGGCATTTTTCTTCCGGCTGCATCTTACAATCGTGCCATGTGTGCTTATGATTCCAATTTTGGTTGGGATTGCGTATGTGATACCAAAGTATCAGTTTGAAAAGATGAGTCGGGAAAGCATTGTTGAAAGGATTCGGAAAGAATAATAACAATATGTAAATTAGGCGTATGGATTTGATGAATCCATGCGCCTTTTTAGAAAAATATAAATAAAAACAAAAGAATCCTAACTTTTTTTATAGTAGGATTGTTATATTATTTAGAAAACAGAGGGAGCAAATTTGCGAATGGAATACAAAACTGATTCTTTGTTAGTACATCTAGCAAGAGCAGGAGATGAAGATGCGTGTGAAAAACTGGTCAAAAAATATTACTCAAGTATATATCAATATTGTTTGCTACATATCAATGATCCATATGAGGCAGAGGATTTGACACAAGAAGTGTTTACACGTTTCTTTTCCAATTTATATAGATATAAAGAATATGGAAAAGTTAAGAATTATCTTTATACAATTGCCGGAAATACCGTTAAAAATTATTACAAAAAGAAAAAAGATATTCCATCAGAGGAACTGCTAAAATCAGAGGACTGTAGTAAAAATCATGTAGAAGAGCTAGGAGTCCGATTAACTATTGAACAGGCAGTGAGAAAGTTACCGGAAGAAATTAGAGAAACGGCAGTTTATATTTTTTTCAGGAATTGAAGCAAAGAGAAATTGCAGAATTACTTCATATCAAACTTTCTCTTGTAAAATATCGAATCGGAAGAGCAAAAGAACTTTTAATGAAAGAGTTGGAGGTGAAAAAAGATGAAGAATTATAAGCAACAAATAAAGGAATATAAAGAGGAGATTGAAGAAAAGTATGTAAGGGCTGAAGCAGAGAACAAAACAGTAAAAGCATGTCAGAATATTTTGTCAGAGTCGGTTTTATCGAAACAATCGCATAGAACATCTTATTTTGAATTTTTGTATGAGCAGACAAAATTCATAAAAAAAAGATGGTGGATTTTACAAGGTTGTGTTCTTATGTGTCTATGGATATGGTTGAGTAATTATACGTCAGACATAAAAGATATGATGAGGATTATGGGAATATCTGCCACAATATTTGTGGTTCTGATTATCCCGGAAATTTGGAAAAACAGAAGAAATGGTGCGATTGAGATTGAGCAGGCGTCTTATTACACACTGCGTCAGATTTGTACAGCAGAATGTTAATGTTTGGAGTAGTGGATCTGGTGATCGTTATGGTGTTTTTGGCAATTACATATCAAACAACAATACTCTCGTTAAGTGATTTGGTGGTTAATTTTTTGCTTCCGGTAAATGTTTCATGTTGTATATGTTTTCGTGTATTGTACAGCAGATGGGAAAAATCAGAATATATAGCAGTGCTTTCTTGTCTGGTATGGGTTGGTTTATGGATGATGATTGTTGCAAATGATGTTATTTATCAGAAAATTGTAACTCCGGTATGGGTGGCTATGCTGATATTGACTTTTGTATATTTTGTTTTTTGTGTTCAGAAGTCATTAGTATTTGATGAAAAAATTTTGGAGGATTACACGTATGAAATTAGAATTTAAAAATGTAACAAAACAATACGGAGAAGTAAATGCTGTTAATAAAGTGAATTGTGTTATGGAAAAAGGAATTTATGGACTGCTTGGAGTAAATGGAGCAGGAAAGACCACATTAATGCGTATGCTTTGTACGATTGTTCAACCATCAGAAGGACAAATATTATGGAATGGTAAAGATATATGGAAACTAGGAGGTGAATACCGAGAAGTTCTGGGATATTTACCACAGGATTTTGGATATTATCCAGATTTGACCGTATATGATTATATGATGTACATTTCTTCTATAAAAGGGTTAAAAATGCCGTTTGCCAGAAAAAAAGTGAAGCAATTATTAAATCAAGTAGGAATGGAAAAATTCAGTAAAAGAAAAATGAAGAATTTGTCTGGAGGAATGGTTAGACGTGTAGGAATAGCACAGGCGATGTTAAACGATCCGCAAATTCTTGTCCTGGACGAACCTACCGCTGGATTAGACCCGAATGAAAGAATACGTTTTCGTAATTTAATTAGTGAATTGTCGGAAGAACGTTTGGTGCTCTTGTCTACACATATTGTATCGGATATTGAGTACATTGCGAATAACATTATGTTAATGAAAGATGGAGAACTTTTTTATGCAGGTACTGCGGAAGATTTAGTATCTTCTATGAAAGAAAAGGTATGGCAATGTAATGTTTCGAGAAGTATGATAGACAAATATATGAATGAATATTTGGTTGGAAATATAAAAACAACAAAAACCGGAGCAGAGCTTAGAATTATTTCAATAGAAAAGCCAACAGAAGATGCTGTGGCTGTAGAAAAAAATCTGGAAGATGCATTTCTATTTTATTTTGGAGAAAAATCGGAGGAAAAACAAGATGCTTAAATTAGAATAAAACGAATTTTTTCAAAGAAAATTAATGTATTTGCAATCGGATTGGCATTGATACTTGCTGTCATTTTTAGCGGATTTGCAGTTACAAGTAATCGCTATGTGGATGAGAATGGAAATGCTAGTACTGGAATTATGGCAACAAGAAAACTTACAGATAACAGACGAGCATGGAAAGGTACATTGACAGAAGATGAACTTGGAAAAGTTATAGAACAAAATAAAAATGCGGTGACACAATCCTCAGAAGAAAATGCGATTTACGGAACGACATTACAACCGATAGATGATATTAGGGGTTTTATAATATCGGTATTAACACCGGATGCAGAATATGATGAAAGTGTTCTGAATCAAATTACAGAAGAAAATATACAAGAGTTCTATAACACTTATCATAAAAATATGAAAAAGATGGCAGAAGAATATGGAAAGACTGCTGTTCAGAAAAAATACTTGGAAAAGAAATATAATGAAATAAAATTACCAGTAGAATACGAATCTTATAGTTCATGGGATACTATGATTATGTATGTAGAAACGTATTCTATTATTCTGGCAATCATAGTTGGTTTTATTTGTGCTGGAATATTTGCAGATGATTTTCAGACAAAAGCAGATGCAGTATTTTTCTCTACAAAGTATGGACGTACAAAAGCTGTTAAAACAAAAATACTGGCAGGAATAGTTACAACAGTTATGATTTATTGTATGGGAATTATATTACTTAGTGTGATTTGCTTTGGAATTATGGGAACCAGTGGTATGAATACACCCTATCAAATGTATCAGGCATATAGTATTTACATTATGTCATATGGACAATACTATTTGTTGACAGTTGTATGTGGATTTATAGCCAGTATGCTGGCGGCTTCAGTGTCTATGTTAGTAGCGGCTAAAATGCATACAATTAGTGTCGCTGTTTGCATTCCGTTCTTTTTATATTGCTTATTGCCATTTATAGGACGGGCACTTTCTGGGTATACAACGCTTTTCAATTTGATACCAACAATTTTGACAAATGTACAGGCAAGTGTAAAAGTCCCACTTATTTATCAGATTGGGAATTGTGTATTTCGACAAATTCCGCTTGTAATGGTAATGTATACCGTGATGGCAATAGCCTTACTGCCTTTTATTTATAAGAGTTTTCGCAGATACGGAAATAAGTAAAAATTGTATTCATACTCATGAAAAACAAAGTAAGTAAAATATTTTCTGGAAAAATCAAAGCATAATTTAAAGATTTAAGGCGGGCAAGTTGCCCGCCTTAAATTGCACGTATTATGTTAAAAGACCAGATAGAGTTTTTCCAATGGAAAATCCAATCTGTGGATATAACTCCTGAATCTCCCGATATTTTGCTTCAATCATTTCAGGCTCATCAGCCAGATCTTTTCATATATTTTGAAAGCTTTTTTAAAATGTGTTTTGGCTTGTGAAAGATTGGCGGTCATCAGATAAATGGTTGCAAGGTTTTCCTGTACTTTGGCATAATCCAGACATTCATCGGAATGGTATTCCTTGATGATACCGGATAATTTTTGCAATTCGGAGATTCCTCTTTCGGGTTCCTGCTGTTCTGTCAGGAACATTGCATAATTGGCAATCTGAGGTATGCTGTCATTTATATGAAGCAGGTTAAATTGGTCAAGCAGTGAGATGCTTTTTTCCATGTGTTCTCTTGCAAGATCGGGATAACCGTTCATGCGGTAAAGTCCTCCGAGATTGGCATGAAGGTTAGAAACGAGGCGAGCATTGTCAGCAGTGATATTTTCTATCTGGGCAAGTGCATTTTTTTTCCAGTTTTATTGCTTTTTCAGGTTGGGTTTCAAGGGCTGCCTGAAAATCCAGTAATAACGCCCGGTCAGAGTCGGTGCCAATGCTTTTTGTCTTTAACAGTACCTTCAGTTCCTGAATGATTTCCTTCATACCTTTGTGATAGTTATAGTTATCCATGTATGGAAATGCATTTTCCAAAAAAAGCAGATACTTTGGCATATCATCTTTTTCAATCAGATCTAAGATATTTCCTATTGTTTGAAATAGCTTTTTATAATAACTATAAATGAGCAAATATCGAATTTTGCACAAACTTATCCCACAAACTTAAAAGCTTCTTCGAATGAGGCGCTGCTTTTTATGAGGCGGTACAGGTTTGCAAACTGTTC
>NZ_QUMG01000022.1:0-77118 GCF_003482095.1 Blautia sp. OF09-25XD | reverse complement strand
GTTACTCTCAGCAGAGGAATATTTTTGTCAAACAAGATGTTAAGTTAACTGAACCGCCGGATGCGGAACCGCATGTCCGGTGGTGTGAGAGGTCGGCGGCGAAAGCCGCCTCCTACTCGATCGAACTAATGTTCGCATCATATATACAATTTTAAATTTCCATGATATAATATCTCTTACATTTGAGTGTTAATTCGTCCACGTTAGTTTTACTACTTTTTATCAGTCTATAAAATATCGGGTGGTGAACAGAATTCGTCGAGAGGCATATTCGGCTAAAATCAGAGAATGTGCTTCGACGAATTTCTGACTGATAGACGAACTTTTTTGATATAAAAACCAGGAGGTGCTTTTTTGCAGAATTCACAACAAATATTCAAATTACACTCCGAATACCAGCCTACAGGCGACCAGCCCCAGGCAATCGAAAAACTGGTCAAAGGCTTTCAAGAAGGCAATCAATGCGAGACTTTGCTGGGCGTTACAGGTTCCGGCAAGACCTTTACCATGGCAAATGTTATTGCACAGTTAAATAAGCCAACCTTGATCATAGCGCACAATAAAACACTTGCAGCACAGCTGTACGGTGAGTTTAAGGAATTCTTCCCTGAGAATGCAGTAGAATATTTTGTCTCCTACTACGACTACTACCAGCCGGAGGCTTACGTGCCGTCTTCGGATACGTATATTGCAAAGGACTCTGCGCGGAACGATGAGATTGATAAGCTGCGGCTTTCCGCGACTTCTGCACTGAGTGAGCGGAACGATGTCATTGTGGTTTCCAGTGTTTCGTGTATCTATGGAATCGGAAGCCCGAAGGACTACATGGAGATGATTATTTCGCTCCGCCCGGGAATGGAAAAGGACCGGGACGATGTGATCCGGCAGTTGATTGATATTCAGTATGACCGGAATGATATGGATTTCCACCGCGGTACGTTCCGCGTGCGCGGTGATGTATTGGAGATTTTTCCGGCGGAGGAGACGGACAAGGCGGTGCGCGTCGAGTTCTTCGGGGATGAGATTGACCGTCTGGTACAGATCGATACGCTGACGGGTGAAATCTTATGTGAACTGAACCACATCGCAATCTTTCCTGCCTCCCACTACGTTGTGCCGATGGACACGATCCTGAAAGCAACAGGCGAGATTGAAAAGGATATGGAAGAGCAGGTGAAGTTCTTCAAGCACGAGGGAAAACTGATCGAGGCCCAGCGCATCGAGGAGCGGACCAATTTCGATATTGAGATGCTCAAAGAAACCGGCATCTGTTCCGGCATCGAAAACTATTCGCGTTACCTCTCCGGATTAAAGCCAGGCGAGCCGCCCTACACACTGATGGACTATTTCGGAGATGATTTCCTCATCATCGTGGATGAGTCGCATAAGACTGTTCCGCAGATCCGCAGCATGTATGCCGGCGACCAGTCGCGGAAATCGACGCTGGTGGACTATGGATTCCGTCTGCCGTCCGCAAAAGACAACCGCCCGTTGAACTTCGGCGAGTTCGAGAACCGGATCGATCAGATCCTCTTCGTATCTGCCACGCCGGGCGACTACGAGGCAGACCACGAGCTGCTGCGCGCCGAACAGATCATCCGCCCGACCGGCCTTCTCGACCCGGATGTCGAGGTGCGCCCGGTGGAGGGACAGATCGACGATCTGATTTCGGAAGTAAAGAAAGAAACTGAAAAACACAACAAAGTTCTCGTGACGACGCTGACGAAGCGTATGGCAGAGGATCTGACCGACTATATGAAAGAGGCCGGCATCCGCGTGCGCTACCTGCACTCTGATATCGACACCCTGGAACGGACCGAGATCATCCGTGATATGCGTCTCGATGTCTTCGATGTGCTCGTCGGCATCAACCTTCTGCGTGAGGGTCTCGACATCCCGGAAATCACACTCGTGGCGATCCTGGATGCCGATAAAGAAGGTTTCCTGCGTTCCGAAACCTCCCTGATCCAGACCATCGGCCGTGCCGCGCGAAACAGCGAGGGCCATGTTATCATGTACGCCGATGTGATGACCGATTCCATGCGCCTCGCGATCGACGAGACGAAGCGCCGCCGTGCCCTGCAGGAAGCCTACAACAAAGAACACGGCATCACTCCGACCACCATCAAAAAAGCCGTCCGCGATCTCATCAGCATTTCGAAAGAAGTGGCAAAGACAGAAGAAAAGATGGAAAAAGACCCGGAGTCCATGAGCCGCGAAGAACTGGAAAAACTGATCGGCCAGGTACAGAAACAGATGAAAGCCGCTGCCGCCGAACTCAACTTCGAAATGGCCGCCGAGCTGCGTGACAAAATGATCACACTGAAGAAGAGCCTGGATGACATGGAAGAATAAAAAATCAGAAATAAAAAAGAAGAAAAGAGCATGAAAAAAGCGTGCCGGAAAAGCGACAGAAAACTTTCCGGCACGCTTTTTTGCGTCCGATTTTGATTCCTTCTTGTTCAGAATTGACGCAAAATAAGAATACCATTATAATATAAAATACGACCAAACAGTCGTATCAAAACGCAAACACAAAAATAAAAAAGACAACAATAAAAAAATCAATCGCCGAATTTTCTCTTTTTACTGGAGACACCCAGCAGATAGTCGACCGAGCAGTCATAGAACCGTGCAAGCTGGATCACATAGTCGATCGGGATGTCGCGGATTCCTTTTTCGTAGCGGGAATAGACGTCGCGGTTGCATTCGAGCAGGGCAGAAATCTCTTTGATGGTGAGATCCTGATCGATCCGCATATCTTCAATTCTCTGGTATTTCATACGTTGTACCATCCTTTCAGATTCAAACCCATACTACCAAACGGTTGGATGGACAAAGTTAAATCAGATCATATGGTCGCAAATTGGAGAATGGGGCGGGAGAGAGAAACGGCGGGTGAAGACAGCCTGTGCAGAAAACAGAAAAATATGTACGGCAGAAATGGGGGAACGAATGGGAAAAGCAGAAAGAATAGAAATAGAAGATTTTGTCCAGAATATAGTGGAACGGATGGAGACGCCGGAAGCGTTTGAAAAAATGATCAGCCGGGAGGAAGAATGCGGAGCGCAGGGGCAGGAGAGCCGTCTGAGGGATGTGCTGAAGAAAGAATGGCCGGTGGACGAAAAGGGAGAGCGCATCTATCAGATCACTAATATATATGAAGAAAAAGCAGAAGAACTCCTCATTGTAGAACTGTATACCGGCATCCACCTGGAAAACGGAGTCCCGTGCGGGCATTTTACGCTGTATCTCTGCGGGGAGCCGGACGGATGGAAACTCAGCGAAACGCGGATGATGGAATATCTGCAGAATCTGTAAACGAAAAAGCAAAACAGGGAGGACAGGGAAAAGAAAAACTGTCCTCCTGCTTTTGCTGCGGCGGAGACACCGGAAAGTCAGGATCCATACGGCCGCTTCTCATCGCTGATGCCGACCAGATAATCCAGACTGACCTGATACAGCTCCGCCAGACGGATGGCAATGGAGATCGGCAGCTGCCGGACGCCTTTTTCATATCGGGTATACACATCGCGGTTGCAGCCGAGATAGTCGGCAACCTGGCGGATCGTCAGATCGTGGTCCGTGCGCAGATCCTCCAGTCTCTGATATTTCATGATTCATCACCTCTGAGAAAATGCTACTAAATGGTCGTATCGAAATGGCAGAATCCTACCATACGGCTATAGCGCCTTTGAAACAGTAGAATGCAATAAAAAAGAAAAGTCAGATTCCTTTTCAGAAAGAAAACGGTTTATACTTTTTTCACAATTTCTTCATAGAAAAACCGGGAAAAGGTGTTGACAAACAAAAGGCAGAGTGCTATCTTAAGAGCATAGATGTTAGCACTCCACTGAAACGAGTGCTAACAGGACTATACAACAGGAAGGAGCTTATCTTAGTGGATACAGAATTGGATGAAAGAAAAAGAAAAATATTAAAAGCGATCATCCAGACGTATCTGGAAACGGGCGAGCCGGTCGGCTCAAGAACGATTTCCAAATACACGGATTTGAATTTAAGCTCCGCCACAATCCGGAATGAAATGTCCGATCTGGAAGAGATGGGTTACATCTTACAGCCCCACACTTCCGCAGGACGCATTCCTTCCGATAAAGGCTACCGCCTCTATGTAGATGAGCTGATGCGGGAAAAAGAACAGGAAGTTGCAGACATCAAAAACATGGTCATTGAAAAAACAGACCGAATGGAAAAAGTTCTGCAGCAGGTTGTCAAAGTCCTCGCTTCATCTACCAACTATGCAACGTTGATTACAGGACCGGAATATCACAGAAATAAAGTGAAATTCATCCAGCTCTCAAAAGTCAATGAAGAGCAGCTCCTGGCCGTCATCGTCGTAGAAGGCAACCTGGTGAAAAACCAGATGATCGACCTCGACGAGACCATCAACGATGAACAGATATTAAAGCTGAACCTGCTTCTGAACACACAGCTCAATGGCCTGACCATTGAAGAAATCAATCTTGGCATGATCAAGAAGATGAAAGAGCAGGCAGGCATCCACTCCGGCATCATCAGCAAAGTGGTCGATACCGTAGCGGAAGCCATCGCAGTCAGCGAAGAAGATGTGCCGGTGTACACCAGCGGCGCAACCAACATTTTCAAGTACCCTGAGCTTTCCGACAGCAGCAAAGCCAGCCAGCTGATCTCCACATTCGAGGAACGGCAGAAACTGGTCGATATGATCAAAGGAGCTGCCGAGGAGCAGGACGGAGAGGAAAATACCGGTATTCAGGTATACATCGGAAATGAATCTTCGATGGAACCCTTACGGGACTGCAGTGTGGTCACCACCACATACGATATGGGAAACGGTATGCGCGGAACAATCGGTATCGTGGGACCAAAGCGGATGGATTACGAAAATGTGGTAGATAACCTGAAAACATTAAAAGTTCAACTGGACGCCGTCTTCAAAAAGCCGGACACAGGTGAGTAGAAAGGTGGAATGATCAGTGAGCGAAGAAAATAGAAAGAAAGAGGAAACCATGGAAGAACCTACACGCGAGATGGAAAAAGAAACCGGAGCAGAGACCGATCTGCCGGAAACCGAACCGGCTGCGGAGCAGGAAGAAGCAAAGAAAGCAGCAGAGGCAAAAGAAGCGGAAGCTGCAGAAGAAACTGCTGAGGATGGCAAAGAACGAAAGTTCTTCAAAAAGAAAAAAGATAAAAAAGATGAGAAAATCGAAGAGCTGACTGACCGCCTGACCCGTCAGATGGCAGAGTTCGATAACTTCCGCAAACGCACCGAAAAAGAAAAAGCAAATATGTATGCCATTGGAGCAAAAGACATCATCGAGAAGATTCTTCCGGTTGTTGACAGCTTCGAGCGCGGACTTGCAACGGTGGAAAACCCGGAGGAAGATCCGTTCGCAGACGGCATGAATAAAGTATACAAACAGTTTACCACAGCACTCGATGAACTCGGTGTAACCGTGATCGAGGCCGTTGGAAAGGAATTCGATCCGAATCTGCACAACGCAGTGATGCATGTGGAGGATGAGGAAGCCGGCGAGAACATCGTCGTAGAAGAGTTCATGAAGGGCTACATGTACAAAGGTTCCGTAGTCCGTCACAGTATGGTCAAGGTGGCTAACTAAGCTTGAAGATAAATAAATAGAAATTAAACCATTTTTTAGCATAATTCATTGAGGAGGAAACAACAATGGGCAAAATTATTGGTATTGACTTAGGAACAACAAACAGCTGTGTAGCCGTTATGGAAGGTGGAAAACCAACCGTTATCGCAAACGCAGAGGGTGAAAGAACAACTCCATCTATCGTAGCATTCACAAAAACAGGTGACCGTCTGGTCGGCGAGCCGGCAAAACGTCAGGCTGTAACAAACGCAGACAGAACCATCCGTTCTATCAAACGTGAGATGGGTACTGACTATAAAGTAGACATCGAAGGAAAGAAATACTCTCCGCAGGAGATCTCCGCTATGATTCTTCAGAAACTGAAAGGTGATGCAGAGAACTACCTTGGTGAGAAAGTAACAGAAGCAGTTATCACAGTTCCGGCTTACTTCAATGACGCACAGCGTCAGGCAACCAAAGATGCCGGTAAAATCGCAGGTCTTGATGTAAAACGTATCATCAACGAGCCTACCGCAGCAGCTCTGGCATACGGACTGGACAACGAAAATGAGCAGAAGATCATGGTATACGACCTTGGCGGCGGTACTTTCGATGTTTCCATCATCGAGATCGGTGACGGCGTTATCGAAGTTCTTTCCACAGCAGGAAACAACCGTCTGGGCGGCGATGACTTCGACCAGAAAGTAACAGATTATATCCTTGCTGAGTTCAAGAAACAGGAAGGCGTAGATCTTTCCAATGATAAAATGGCTCTGCAGAGAATCAGAGAAGCAGCAGAGAAAGCAAAGAAAGAGCTTTCCAGCGCAACTACAACCAACATCAACCTGCCGTTCATCACTGCAACCGCAGATGGCCCGAAACATCTCGATATGAACCTGACAAAGGCTAAATTCGATGAGCTGACCCACGACTTGGTAGAGAAAACCGCAGAGCCGGTACAGAGAGCACTTTCTGATGCAGGCCTTCAGGCATCCGAGCTTTCCAAAGTCCTTCTGGTAGGCGGATCTACCCGTATCCCGGCTGTACAGGATAAAGTAAGACAGCTGACCGGACACGAGCCGAGCAAGAGCCTGAACCCGGATGAGTGCGTAGCACTTGGTGCTTCCGTACAGGGTGGTAAACTTGCAGGAGACGCCGGCGCAGGCGATATCCTTCTTCTGGATGTAACTCCGCTGTCTCTGTCCATCGAGACCATGGGAGGTATTGCAACTCGTCTGATCGAGCGTAACACCACAATCCCGACCAAGAAGAGCCAGATCTTCTCAACAGCAGCAGATAACCAGACAGCAGTAGATATCAACGTAGTACAGGGTGAGCGTCAGTTCGCGAAAGACAACAAATCCCTCGGCCAGTTCCGTCTGGATGGAATTCCGCCAGCAAGAAGAGGCGTTCCGCAGATCGAGGTTACCTTTGATATCGATGCCAACGGTATCGTAAATGTATCTGCAAAAGACCTTGGAACAGGAAAAGAGCAGCACATCACCATCACCGCAGGCTCTAACATGTCCGACAGCGAGATCGACAAAGCAGTCAAAGAAGCTGCTGAGTTCGAGGCTCAGGATAAGAAACGAAAAGAAGCAATCGACGCAAGAAACGATGCAGACTCCATGGTATTCCAGACCGAGAAAGCAATCGAGGAAGTCGGCGACAAGCTTGATGCAAACGACAAAACAGCAGTAGAAGCTGACCTGAACGCACTGAAAGATCTCATTGCAAAATGCAATCCGGAAGAAATGACCGATGCACAGGTAGCTGATCTGAAAGCAGCTCAGGAAAAACTGATGACAAGCGCTCAGAAACTGTTTGCAAAACTGTATGAGCAGCAGGGCGGAGCAGCAGGCGCTGGTGCCGGAACAGCAGGTGCAGGCCCGGATATGGGAAATGCAGGAGCAGCAGGCGGCCATGACGACGATGTCGTAGACGCTGACTACAAAGAGGTTTAATTTTCGGCATGTCACACTCCGTGAAAATACCGACTGTGAGTTGAAACAATAAGTAAATAAACGCAAAAAGCCCTGTGAGGCGAATGTTTGCAGGGGACGGAAAATACATTCCGCCCCCTGTATTTATGCTGGTATTGCTTTCGGAAAAGTGCTATACTGGAGCGTGCGGAAAAACATTTCTGCAAAGATGAAATTTGTGGAACAGAAATGAAAAGGTGAACATAAATGGCAGAAAAAAGAGATTATTACGAGGTCCTCGGCGTAGACCGCGGAGCGGACGATGCAACATTAAAAAAAGCATACCGTAAACTGGCCAAGAAATACCATCCGGATATGAACCCGGGCGACAAAGAGGCCGAGGCAAAATTTAAAGAGGCGACAGAAGCCTATGGCGTGCTGAGTGATCCGGACAAACGGCGTCAGTACGATCAGTTTGGCCACGCTGCATTTGAAAACGGCGGTGGCGGCGCAGGAGCCGGCGGATTCGGCGGCTTCGACTTTGGCGGCGGAGATATGGGTGATATCTTCGGCGATATTTTCGGCGACCTGTTCGGTGGCGGCGGAAGCAGAAGAAGAGCAAACAATGGACCGATGAAGGGAGCAAACCTCCGCGCTGTTGTCCACATTACGTTTGAGGAAGCTGTTTTCGGATGCCAGAAAGAGCTCGAGATCAACCTGAAGGATACCTGTACAACGTGCCACGGAACCGGCGCAAAACCAGGAACTTCACCGGAGACATGCTCCAAATGTAACGGAACTGGTCAGATTACGTACACACAGCAGACCATGTTCGGTTCTGTGAGAAACGTGACGACCTGTCCGGATTGTAACGGAACCGGAAAGATCATTCGCGATAAATGTACCGCATGCCACGGCACGGGCTATACATCCAGCAGAAAACGCATTCAGGTCAACATTCCGGCCGGAATCGACGATGGCCAGAGCATCCGTATCCGTGAAAAAGGCGAGCCGGGTGTAAACGGCGGACCAAGAGGAGATCTGCTTGTCGAGGTTCAGGTAACCCGTCATCCGATCTTCCAGAGACAGGATATGAACATCTTCTCCACCGCACCGATTACATTTGCACAGGCAGCACTCGGCGGTGATGTGAAGATCAGCACCGTTGACGGAGATGTTCTCTATACCGTAAAACCGGGAACTCAGACCGATACCAAGATCCGTCTGAAAGGAAAAGGCGTTCCATCCCTCCGGAACAGCAATGTACGCGGCGATCACTATGTAACACTTGTCGTGCAGACCCCGACCAAGCTGAACGAAAAAGCAAAAGAAGCCCTTCGTGCCTTTGATGAAGCTTGCGGAAACCGTCAGGTGCCAGAAGCAAAAGCAGCCGATGGTGAGAATACCGCAGAACAGCCGAAGAAGAAAAAAGGGTTTATGGATAAGGTGAAGGAAGCGTTTGAGGATATTGATAAATAAAAAATCTATCTGTTTTTGTTCTCATTCGGACAAAATTTCTCACAGACTTGAGCATGTAGAATATGAAAAGTCTTTTCCAACACGCTCTAATATGAAAGAAATAGAAAATATGAGATAAATGAAAAGAAGAACCTGCAGGAGAAACAGGTTCTTCTTTTTTGACAAAATTTAAAAATACAGAATATTCAGAAAATTGCAAATATTGATCTAAATCAAGAGAATGATGAGATGTGAAAAACTGTTCATGATATAATTAACAAAAATTGCATAGGAATAAAAAAAGATTGATGTTATGTAATGTAAAATAAAAAGGCAGAAAGGAAATAGAGCGGTTGGAAAATGAAAATACAGAAAAACAGGAGTTCTTCAAAACTTATTTAGGTATCAAAAATAAAAATGTGCTGAGCAGTCTGGAACAAATGGCGTATGTCTGGAAGGTGAAAGATAAGGAAGTTATCATTCGAGAAGGGGAACCGCTGCCATGCGTTCCTTTTCTGGTATCGGGCATTGTAAAAGGGTATTGTGAAAGCAAGGGAGATGGAAAAGAGCATGTTTCCTGCTTTGGTTATTTAAAAGGAGACATTGTTGTAGGAATTTCCAATTTATCCGTAAATGTGAAATCACTTTTGACGATAGAATCAATCAGTTCGTGTACCATGCTGTGCGTCCCGATACCAGAATTGTTGAAGTTGATTGAGCAATCGCCGGAAATGATGCGTTTATATAACCGTGCACTCAGCCTTGCATATAAAAAGCTAATTGAACATGAGGATATTGTTGCAAACCACAGGGCAAAGGAACGATATCAATATTTTGTTGATACCTATCGGGATCTGGTAGACGTTGTGAGTAAGAAAGATATCGCTTCCTATCTGCATTTATCGCCGGAGAGTCTGAGCCGTGTCCTGAAAAGCTATAAGGAAGAAAAATAGAAAAACGAATCGAAAAGTGATGCGCGCTGAGCGGAAAAATTTAATCAAATCAAGGAAATCCCTGTTTTCATTGAGGAAAGCAATAAGCAGTGAGGCGGGGAATTGCGTGAATCAGGAGGGGAAAGCCCTTATAAGAGAGAAGACGGCAGATCTAAAAAAAGCAGATCATAAAGTACAAAAAAGAAATGGAAGGGGAAGAAAAATGGCATTTTAGATGGAGTAAAAGGAAAAATTTCAAAAGCAGGATATTCAACTATGCAAAAAGCAAAGGATTTGTCGGAGATTACGAAACTGAATATGGCGGTTTCTGAATCGGAGACGAAAATCAATGAAATCTACAGTGAAATAGGATATAAAGTTTACTGTGCATATCGGGAAAATCCGCTGGAAGAAGTCAAAGAGGAAATTGGCCAGATCCGGGAGCTGGAAGAGGCTATGGAAGCATGCAAACTGCAGATCCAGGCAATCAATGCAATGAACAGCTGCCCGCGCTGCGGTGCAAAAATCAAACCGGAAATGATGTTCTGCAGCAGCTGTGGAATGAAACTGCAGAGTGAAGAACAGGAAACGGTGGAAGAAGAACAGGAACGGCCGGCTTTTTGCAGTGAATGCGGAGCACCGCTGGAACCGGATATGAAATTCTGTACGGTTTGTGGACATAAAGTTGACGAGTAAAATCGAGAGCGTGTTTGAAAAAGCAAAGCACAGAAGAGAAGATCAAATCAGACAGCAAAAAGATAAATGATCCAAAATAGGGAGGTGGATTTTGGATCATTTATTGCAAAGAAAAAAGATTTGTGGATAAAAAGGGACAGGAGAGGAAAACAAGTATGAAAAAATGCCCGGTATGTGGAAAAGAGTGGTCAGATGCGACAAGATTTTGCGGAAGCTGTGGAGCAAAACTGGAGGATGGAAATATTGTAGTGCCAGATATAGTGCCGGATGATGGGAAAGAGGAGCAGAGAAAAAAAACAGAGCCGGTCAAACCGAGTGTGAAAAAAACGATAGAACCTGTCAGAACGAAAACGAGGGAAACAGCAGAAAATAAAAAGATAGCAGAAGAAAAAGAAGAAGAAAAAAACACAGCTGAACGTAAAAGAGCAGAATACAATAAATCGGACGCCGTGCTGCCGGTAAAACGCAGAAAAAAAGGATGGAAAATTGCGACAGCACTTGGCCTGACTGCAATAGTGGCAGTCGGAGCAGTAGTTTTCTGTGTGAAGTCCGGGGAAAACATGGAACACCCATTTGTAGAATTATATGGGGACAGTTATGAAATTCTCACGAAAGAAAAACTGGGACATACCATAACCATTACAGACAATGGGCTGGACTGGTGAGAAGAGATCCCTATTACCTATTGTGGAAAGCAGAGTAGCAGTGTCCTTACAGAGTAAGAGAGTGCAAAAAATCTGGAAAATTATATTAGGACTCTATTCAGAAGTAAAGATACGATGAGAGAAAAAGGAGTAGAGAATATATGAAAAAAGCAGGAAGCCGAATTTTGATCATTACTTTTGGAATTATGGCGGCTATAGCAATTTTATATCCATGGAAGTTTGTTCCGGAATATGGAATACTCCAGATGACGGAATCAGGGGAAAAAGCTGGAAAAACAGCGGAAAGCCAGGAGTCCGATGAGGAATATATGCAGGTGGCAGATCGTGCAGTCGAAGTATTATTTACAGGAGATACCGATACGCTTCTGAGCCTGTTGCCGGAGCGGTATTTTGGCCAATATGGGGAAACGTTACAGTGGATCATAGAAAATGCAGTGGAAGAGGAACTTCAGAAACTGCAAGATGAAGTTGGGGATATACAAATTACCCATTGGCCAGTCAGATCAGAAAAACAGTCCGAAGGCAACATGGAAAAAATAAAAAGTCATTATGGAGAAGAAGGAGATACGGTCACCGATGCAAGAAATGTGTTTGTGGAAGTGAGTGCATCCGGCATAGAACCGGAAGAAATGGAGATAGCGGTTGTTGAAATTGACGGAAAATGGTATCTCGACTCTGAGGGTTGGGACGATGGATCGAAAGAAAACTATGACGACGAAGACGACGAAGAAGAAGATGATGATGATACATGGTCGGATGATGAAGACGATATAAGTTCAAATGCGGAGACGTCTCATACATTGGAAAATATGAAATTTTCTGATGCAAGAGAATTTCAGGATGGACTTGCCTTTGTAAGAATTCACGGAAAGGGGGAATCTTACAAAGGCTTTCTGGATAAAAAGGGAAAGTTAAAGTTTTATATACCTTTTGATGAAGATGCAATTGATGCAGATATTTATCGGTACGATGTGAATTTTAATAATGGTTATAACTGGTTCGTCTATGACAATATTTTTTATGTGATTGACACGGATGGAATGATAAAAAGCCAGTATGATGCAGACAAAGTGGCAGATTACGGCGGTGGTTATACCTGGCTGGAGGAGGAAGAAAATGTATCCTGGGATGATGCCGGGTTTTGGAAATATACACTGTATAGTCCGGAAGGGGGTGAAGTGTGTGATTATACAGTCAGCAATCAGGACCTGGAAAATCTGAGTTTTAAAAGATCCTACATGGGTGATGGAAAATTTCTGTATAAAAAAATGGACGGTACGAAAGAAGTCTGTGTTCTGGTTGAGCCGGAACTGGGAAAAGAAACAGAGTTAAACGTTTCGTTTGACAAAGCAGAAGAACATGGAATGCGGGACGGACTTATCATAGAAACGGGCGCAATGGACGATGGATATTGGGCAGGGGATGAAAATCCGTTTCATATTACAGTGATCGGGAATGGAGAAGAAAAAGAAATTGAAATCCCGAGTCAGTATCTTGGCCCGTTTGGCGGATATCCGACTCTGCTCGACTGGACAAAAAAATATGCACTTTTTACGGTAAGACAGGACGACCAGGACATTTATTTTTTGTGTGATCTGGAGACAGGCGATATCAAAAAATATACAGGAAAGTATGCGCCGTATTTTAAATATTATTCCACTACAACAAGCTGCATCGAGGATAATGTTCTTGCACTTTCCATGTATGGGGAAGATAATCAGTTTTATGTCTGCCTGATCAATGCGGATACCATGAAAGAAATTGCCGATCCGATTGCCGGAGAATCTTTTTCCATGGAAGATAAGACATTACTGATCGATCAGAAAGAATTGTATGATTTAAGCGGGAATCTGTTATATACCGTTGAGGATGGAAAAAAAGGAGAACTGGTCAGTGATGGAATCCTGCAGGTAACATACAGCGAGGAAGAAAAAGAGACTGTGGATGGTGAGTCGGAATATGTCGAGGTAGATAAGACAGATTATTACGATCTGAAAGGCAAAAAGTTATTTTCGGAAATGGATACAGCAGATAGCAAAATGGTGCTGGAACCATCCGAAGAAGTATAAAAATAGAGCAGAACAGGAGAATTTTCAGATGAAAACAAAAGCAAAATACGTCATTGTAATTCTGTTTTTATGTACGATACCACTATATTTCTGCAGAATGATCGGCTGGAAAGATGATGCCATCCGGCTTTACGATGTGATTCTCTATGGAATGGAAAGCCAGGAAGGAGACTCTTTTGTCGGAGGGATGATCTGGAAACTGATGCAGGAAAGTGTCTTTGAAAATATCAACGCATGGTTGATTGGAACAGCGGCAGTAACGCTTGTGGGATCAGTTCTGGTTACTCTGTTAAATGGAAAAAAGACCTATGTTCTGGCAATTGTATTATCCATCGTGACAAACGGGGGTCTTGCGTGGTCAATGCAACGACTCAGCTGGGGATGGAAAAACAAGGTTGATTATAACGGCCAGATGACAGGAATGCCGCTTCGCATGGAATTTGTGTGGGTGTGGATAGCACTTCATGTTCTGATTCTTATATTTGCACTGTGGGGAATGGTTTCTAAAGAGAAAAGTGCTTCAAAGAAAAGTATTTCAAGAAAAATTGAGCCGGAAAAAATCAAATCAAAAAAAACGGAATCGAAAAAAATCAAGCCGGAAGAAACCGTATCAAAGAACCCGGCAGCTTCGAAGATGCGGTCAGCGTGTCCCTCCTGCGGAAGAATTCCGAAAGAAGGAGAAAAGTTTTGTACGCGCTGCGGATCAAAACTGCAATAAGAGGAGCAGAAAATGAAAAAGGAAATCAAATGTCCCAGGTGCAGACGCAGGATTCAGAAAGAAGATGCCTATTGCCAGTACTGTGGCTGCCATGTGGCGGAAGAAAAAAAGAAGAAGAGAAAAAAGAAAATTCGAAGATTTCTGGTACTTGTCATTGTGATTGTGCTGTTTTTAGGTATTCTGCTTGCCATTGCAGTTGGATCACAGAAGAAGCAAATACAGGGATGGAAAGAAAGACAACTGGAAGAATGGAAACAAAAACAGGAAAAAGTGCAGGCAGATGAAGGTGACCAAAGCCAAAAACAGAACAAGAATCAGAATGGAGAACAGTCGCAGGATAGTCAGGATGTGAAAGAGCCAGGCACAATGAAAAAATGTGCCAATGGGGATACGGTTTATCAACCGTCGGTAAGTACCGTTTCTTATGATGAAGATACCGGCCTGTTGTACTACGAAAATCTGCTGATTGTTTATCTGATAGAAAACAGCAGCCAGGAAGAGCGGGAAGCACTTGCAGTAAAGGTAGATGGAACGCTGGTTGGAAATATGAGCGGAAGCATGAACGTGATTGAAATCCTGGTGGAGGACACCGCGTATGCGGATCTGGAACAGAAGGCTGAAATTCTGATGGAAGAAGAAAATGTGCTCTACAGTTCGACGGAAATTCCGATGATGATGGAAAATACTGCAGATGAGAATCCATGGGAGGCAGGAGAACAGGATAAAAAGAATAATGACCATAATGAAAGCAAACCAGATGGAAATGACTGGTGGGCAGAGGCAATTGGAGCATTTTCTGCATGGGACTATGTTGATTCCCACGAGCAGGATCTTGCCAATGTGGCGGTCGGCATTATGGATGATGGAGTTGATGCGGAACACGAAGAATTTCAGAAAAACGGCGAAAGTAAAATTCACTGGCTGGAAGATTACAAAGAAAATCTGGCATTTGACCATGGCACACATGTGACGGGATTGATCGGTGCGGAAAATAATCAGGCCGGAATCCGTGGTGTGGCAGATCGGACGGATTTGTATTTTGTGAGCTGGTGGAAAGAAGATCTCTTCAGTACAGGAGAATATGTAAATGTAACAAAACAGATGATTGAAACGATGCTAAGTGAACATACGGCCTGCGTGGTGAATAATTCATGGGCAACTGTGATACAATCCAGAGAGCAGTATTTAAAAGATACGCTAATCGGGGAAAGACCGGTATGGGAAGAAAAAATAGCGGAGTTTCTCATAGAAAAAGGGAAGATTGATCAGAAATATGAGTTGTACGAAAGTTATCAAAAGGAATTAGAAACGAGCGCAAAATGCACTTCCAGTCAGATGATAGTGATGCTTTTTGAATTGCTTTTAAATCAACAGGAAAGATTTTTAATTGTCCAGAGTGCAGGCAATGGGTATGATAACGGTGGTGTGGGATTTGATGTTCAAAAGACAGGAGATTATTGCGGAATTAATGAGGAGGTTTATAACAGACTGGATGGAGAAACTCATAGATTAAGCAGAAGCGGATACTCCTATGAGAAAATTCGAAATCATATCCTGATTGTAGGTGCAGTGCAGGAAACAGAAAAGGGATATCAAATGACAGAATTTTCAAATTATGGTTCCAATATAGATATTGTTGCACCTGGATATGATGTTTACAGCACGATTACAGAAAAAGATGATTCCTATACCGAAGAAAATCCAGGCCATAAAAATCTTAGAACAGTGAAAAACGGGATTAAATATGGAAATCTGTCTGGAACATCCATGGCGGCCCCACTGGTTTCCGGTTCTGCGGCTGTTCTGTGGTCTGTGGCTCCGGAACTTTCGGCGGAGGAGGTAAAAGAGACACTGATCTCCACAGCCGGAACCGCAAGATCAACCTGTCAGGAGGACAAGCGGGAAGAGTATCCGATGCTGAATCTGAAAGCTGCTCTGGAAAAGGTGGCAAAAAAAGATGCAACACATGTAATACTGGAAACCTTTTATAATAACGGAGAAAAAACGCATGACCTGTTTGCTTCAGAAGAAAATCGGGATCAGGAGTATGCTGTGATTACCGGATTGGATCAGGATGAAAATGTAGTATGGACCATTGAGACAGAAAAATCTCCGGCAGCGGAGATAACAGCCAATACAGAAATTGGAATTTATGAAGACAGGTATTATTATGCGCATTGTGGAGTTATTTATGCCGTACGCCTCCGGGACGGAAAAGAAATCTGGCACAGTGCATCATCACATGGTTCCATGACAGGAACGGATTTCGGACCGGACGGAACACTTTATTACTGCTCTTTCTATGGACCGGATTTTGGCGCAATTGATAAAGACGGAAATGAATTGTATGAAGTAGAAAGTTTCTATCCGGGATACTATTGGGCATATGAAGTACATTACGAAGGTGATTATGTTGATGTGAAAATGGACGGTACACCGTCCGGAGAAGAAACGGTGATCCGTGTCAATCTTTCTGACTATTCTTATTCTGTGGTACAGGAGTAGAAAACATGATTCCAGGCATAAACCCAAGGATAGACTGAAACATGAGTCTAGGCATAAGCACGGGATAGGACAAAACATAAGATAAAGTATAATGGGATGCCGCAGTTCGGGAAAAAATCCGGATTGCGGCATTTTTTTGCTGTCATGCACACGAACAAAAGATCCAAGGGGAGCTTTTTAGTGAAAAAAGAGTGAATTTGCACACAGGAAGTCCGAAATTTGATATAATATGAGAAATTTGAGGGAGATAAAAATTTTTTAACCGAATCATCGCTAACTACAGATATCCATTCGATGAACAGGAAAGGGACAGGGGACTTTATTTATGAAATTTCGACCATGTATTGATATCCACAATGGAAAAGTAAAACAGATTGTTGGGGGATCCTTAAAAGATCAGGGAAACCAGGCAAATGAAAATTTTGTTTCGGAGCAGGATGCGTCTTACTATGCGCAGTTATATAAAGAAAAAGGGATCACCGGAGGTCATGTGATTCTTCTGAACAAAAAAGATTCCGAATATTATCCGGAAACAAAGCGGCAGGCGCTGCTGGCACTTTCTACGTATCCGGGCGGACTGCAGGTTGGCGGCGGTATCGACGCGGAAAATGCCTGCGAATTTCTGACGGCCGGTGCAAGCCATGTGATCGTGACATCGTATGTGTTCCGGGATGGCCATGTATTCTATGAAAATCTCGAAAAACTGGTAACGACTGTTGGAAAACAGCGGCTGACCATGGACTTAAGCTGCCGGAAACGAAACGGGAAATATTATATTGTAACGGACCGCTGGCAAAAGTTACAGAGGAAGAAGTAACGGAACCGCTCCTGCATCATCTGACGGAATACTGTGATGAATTTCTGATCCACGCGGTAGATGTCGAAGGAAAAGCATCCGGTATCGAGACAGAACTGGTGGAATTACTTGCGAAAATGAAAGATTTCCCTGTTACATATGCCGGCGGCGTCGGAAACTTTGCGGATCTGGAACTGCTGAAAAAGGTTGGGAACGATCATGTGGATGTGACGATCGGAAGCGCACTGGATCTGTTTGGCGGAAACATGAAATTTGAAGACGTACTGGAAATGTGCAGAAGGTAAGGAAAAAGATAACAAGCAAAGAAAATAACATGACAGGATAAAGTGTGTTTGATTTCCTCATATAGATGCGAGAAAAAATGGACGGAAAGAAAGAATCACAAAAATTGCAGGAAAAAACTCTAAAATATTCATGAATTTTCTAAATACTATTGCAAATAAAGACAACTATTGCTATAATTAGAGTTACTTACAGGGGAAGTGAAAAACCTGTAAAATTTGAGAGCAAAGGGGTTGGGCATAATGAAAATTACCATCAGCGGAAAAAATATTGACGTGACAGAGGGATTAAAAGCCGCGGTCAATGAAAAACTTGGCAAACTGGAGAAATATTTTACGCCTGACACAAATGTCATTGTAACCTTAAGTGTAGAGAAAGAAAGACAGAAAATTGAGGTTACCATTCCGGTAAAAGGAAATATCATCCGTTCCGAGCAGGTAAGCAACGATATGTACGTATCCATCGATCTGGTAGAGGAAGTCATCGAACGCCAGCTTCGCAAATACAAAAACAAAATTGCCGACAAACAGCAGGAAGCAGGAAACTTCCAGAAAGAATATCTGGAGCATGACTATCTGGAGGACGAAGACATCCAGATCATCCGTACGAAAAAATTCGGCATGAAACCAATGTATCCGGAAGATGCCTGCGTACAGATGGAACTTCTTGGACACACCTTCTTCGTATTCCGCAATGCAGAGACCGACGAAGTAAACGTCGTTTACAAGAGAAAGAACAACACCTACGGTCTGATCGAGCCGGAGTGCTGAAAAGTAAATAAAGAATGAACAGTCACCCTGTTTCCAGCTTAGAAAAGCTGTGAAACAGGGTGACTTTTTCGCGGAAAGGGCCGGAAAGTCCGGGAAAAGCCGTAAAAACAGCGGAAAACCGGGGAACGGCACCAAATGTTTACGAAAAATTCATTGTTATCTTGTGCCAGAAGTGGTAGAATAGTACCATATGTTAATATGGCAATTAATAGAGAAAGCAGGAGCAAACATTCTATGAAATTCACAGAAAAACTTTTTGGTACGCACAGTGAGCGCGAGCTGAAACGAATCTATCCAATCGTAGACAAAATCGAAGCTCTCCGCCCGACCATGCAGGCGCTGACCGATGAAGAGCTGCGTGCCAAGACAAAGGAATATAAAGACCGCTACAACGGAGGCGAATCCCTGGATTCCATTCTCCCGGAAGCATTCGCAACCGTCCGCGAGGCAGCAAAACGTTCCCTCGGTATGGAACACCACCGCGTACAGCTGATCGGTGGTATTATCCTCCATCAGGCCGTATCGCTGAGATGAAAACCGGTGAAGGAAAAACCCTCGTTTCCACCCTTCCGGCTTACCTGAATGCACTGACCGGACGCGGTGTCCACATTGTTACCGTCAACGATTACCTGGCAAACCGAGATGCTGAGTGGATGGCAAAGTCCACAGATTCCTCGGTTTGACCGTCGGTGTCGTTCTGAACGATATGAAGAACGATGAGCGCCGCCAGCAGTATGCATGCGACATCACCTACATCACCAACAACGAACTTGGTTTCGATTACCTGCGTGACAACATGGTGATCTACAAAGAGCAGCTCGTACAGAGAGAGCTTGCTTACTGTATCATCGACGAGGTCGACTCTGTCCTGATCGACGAGGCAAGAACACCTCTGATTATTTCCGGACAGAGCAGCAAATCCACCAAGCTGTACGAGACCGCAGATATTCTGGCACACCAGATGCAGCGCGGCGAGGCAAGCGGCGAGATGACCAAGATGACCGCGATCATGGGCGAGGAGATCGAGGAGACCGGAGACTTCATCGTCAACGAGAAGGACAAATTCGTTACCCTGACCGATGACGGTGTGAAGAAAGTCGAGAACTTCTTCCATATCGAGAACCTCTCCGACCCGGAAAACCTGGAAATCCAGCACAACGTCATCCTGGCACTGCGTGCCAATTATCTGATGCACCGCGACAAGGATTACGTAGTCAAAGACGACGAGGTTCTGATCGTCGATGAGTTCACCGGCCGTATCATGCCGGGCCGCCGTTATTCCGATGGTCTGCATCAGGCAATCGAGGCAAAAGAGCACGTAAAAGTAAGAAGAGAGAGCAAGACTCTGGCAACCATCACGTTCCAGAACTTCTTTAACAAATACGAGAAAAAAGCCGGCATGACCGGTACTGCTCTCACCGAGGAGCAGGAGTTCCGTGACATCTACGGCATGGACGTTATCGAGATCCCGACCAACCGCCCGGTCATCCGTGTGGATATGGACGATGCCGTATACATGACGAAAAAAGAGAAATTCCACGCAGTCGTAGAGGAAGTCAAAGAGGCACATGCCGTGAACCAGCCGGTTCTGGTTGGTACCATCACCATCGAGACTTCCGAGCTGATCAGCAAAATGCTGCGCCGCGAGGGAATTCCGCATCAGGTCTTAAATGCGAAGTTCCATGAGCTCGAGGCAGAAATCGTAGCGCATGCCGGTGAGGCAGGAGCCGTTACCATCGCGACCAACATGGCCGGCCGTGGTACCGATATTAAGCTGGATGATGTGGCAAAAGCTGCCGGCGGCTTAAAGATCATCGGCACCGAGCGTCATGAGTCCCGCCGTATCGACAATCAGCTCCGCGGTCGTTCCGGCCGTCAGGGAGACCCGGGTGAGTCCCGTTTTTACATTTCCCTGGAAGACGATTTGATGAGACTCTTCGGTTCCGAAAAACTGATGGGCATTTTCAAATCCCTCGGCGTACCGGAAAATGAGCAGATCGAGCACAAGATGCTTTCTTCCGCCATCGAAAAAGCGCAGAAGAAGATCGAGGGCAACAACTACGGAATCCGTAAAAACCTGCTCGACTATGACCAGGTCAACAACGAGCAGCGTGAGATCATCTACAAAGAGAGACGCCGCGTTCTGGACGGCGAGAGCATGAGAGACACCATCTTCAAGATGATTGCCGATACCATCGACAATACTGTGGATCTCTGCATCGGCGAGAACACCGAGCAGTCCGAGTGGGATCTGACCGAGTTAAATGAGATGCTGCTCTCCATCATGCCGGTGAAGGCAGTGACAAAAGAGCGCGTAGAGAAGATTTCCAAAAACGAGCTGAAACAGCAGTTAAAAGAGGAAGCTGTTAAACTCTACGAGGAGAAAGAAGCAGAATTCCCGGAGGAGGAGCAGATTCGTGAGCTTGAGCGTGTCGTTCTTCTGAAGGTTATCGACCAGAAGTGGATGGATCATATCGATGATATGGATCAGCTCCGCGAGGGTATCGGCCTGCAGGCATACGGCCAGAGAGACCCGAAGGTTGAGTACAAGATGGCAGCTTACGACATGTTTAACGAAATGCTCGAGTCCATCCAGCAGGATACCGTCCGTCTCCTGTTCCATGTACGTGTTGAGCAGAAAGTAGAACGTGAGCAGGTAGCCAAAGTGACCGGAACCAACAAAGACGAGTCCGGCCCGAGAAAACCGGTACAGCGCGCAGAGCGTAAGATCTATCCAAACGATCCATGCCCGTGCGGAAGCGGCAAGAAGTATAAACAGTGCTGCGGAAGAAAACCGGTTTGATAAAAGCAGAACAGCAGTGAGACGGATGAGCACGATCCGTTTGACAAAGCACGCAGCTTCCCTACCAGAAGCTGCGTGTCATACAAAATATAAAACAGAAAGCAGGTGAAGCTTGTGGTAGTTGAATTAGACCAGTTCAAAATGGAACTTGGCACATACGATAAACCATTAGTGGAAGTGAGGGATTCACTTTGACCTCGCTAACAAAGAGCAGAGGATCGAAGAATTAGAGCGTAAAATGGAGGAACCCAATTTCTGGGACAACCCCGAAGAAGCGCAGGAGCAGATGAAACAGCTGAGCAGCATGAAAGAGGACAGAGATACGTATCAGAAACTGGTATCCGCCAAAGAAGATATGGAAACTCTGATCGAGATGGGACAGGAGGAGGATGACGATTCCGTTGTTCCGGAAATCGCGGAAATGATGGAAGAGTTCAAGGCATCCTTCGATGCCATCCGCATCAAAACCCTGCTGTCCGGCGAATTTGACAAGGACAATGCGATCATCAAACTGAACGCAGGTGCAGGCGGAACCGAGGCGTGCGACTGGTGCGGCATGCTGTACCGTATGTACACCAGATGGGCAGAACGCAAAGGCTTTACGATCGAGGAACTCGACTTTCTGGACGGTGATGAGGCCGGTGTGAAGTCCGTGACATTCCAGGTCAACGGCGAAAACGCTTACGGTTATCTGAAATCCGAAAAAGGCGTTCACCGTCTCGTCCGTATTTCTCCGTTCAACGCGGCAGGAAAACGCCAGACATCGTTCGTATCGTGCGATGTTATGCCGGATATCGACAAAGAGATCGATGTTGAGGTTCGTGATGAGGATATTCGTATCGATACGTACCGTTCCAGCGGTGCCGGCGGACAGCACATCAACAAGACGTCATCGGCGATCCGAATCACGCATATGCCGACCGGCATCGTGGTTACGTGCCAGAATGAGCGTTCCCAGTTCCAGAACAAGGACAAGGCAATGCAGATGCTGAAAGCAAAATTGTATATGCTGAAACTCCAGGAGCAGGCAGATAAGCTGAGCGACATCCGCGGCGAAGTAACCGAGATCGGCTGGGGCAACCAGATCCGTTCTTACGTTATGCAGCCATACACCATGGTCAAAGACCACCGTACCAACGCAGAGACCGGAAACGTCGATGCAGTCATGGACGGCGGAATTGATCTGTTTATCAACGCATATCTGAAGTGGATTGCCCTCGGAACCGGAGCGAAAGAGGAAGAAGCATAATTCGGCTGTGGGCAGAGCACAGTGACAAGTAAAATAAGGAGCATTTTCACCAACAGAGGACGGAAATGCTCCTTTCTGTTTTGAAGCCAAAGGCAAACAGGAGGTAAAAGTATGGGTATTATCAGAGCAGCAGTCAATGCAGTACACGGCAGTTTCGCCGATCAGTGGCTGGAGACCGTGGAACCGTATGAGATGGGGGAACATACGGTATTTACAGAGGGAATTCTGGTAAGAAAAGGCCAGAATAAAAAGGGAAGCCAGACGATTTCAAACGGTTCTGTGATCCATGTCTATGACAATCAGTTTATGATGCTGGTGGACGGCGGAAAGATCATTGATTACACCGCAGAGCCGGGCTACTTTACCGTAGACCAGTCATCGTCTCCGTCGATGTTCAGCGGATCGCTTGACGCAGCCGTAAAAGATACGTTTGAGCGCCTGAAATTCGGCGGCCAGACCCCGCATGAGCAGAGAGTTTTCTATATTAATCTGCAGGAAATCAAGGGAATCAAATTCGGAACGAGAAATCCGGTCAACTATTTCGACCAGTTCTACAATGCCGAGCTGTTCCTTCGGGCACACGGTTCCTATTCCATCCGCATCGTCGATCCGCTCCGCTTCTACGCAGAGGCTGTGCCGAGAAACGCATCCCGCGTAGAGATCGAGGATATCAACGAGCAGTATATGAACGAATTTTTAGAGGGCCTGCAGTCCTCGATCAATCAGATGGCAGCCGACGGCATCCGCATTTCGTTCGCAGCATCCAAGAGCGCCGAGCTGTCCCGCTACATGGCAGATGCGATGGATGAGAGCTGGCGGGCAATGCGCGGCATGGAGATCCAGTCCGTGGCAATCGCAAGCCTTTCCTACGATGAAGCTTCCCAGAAACTGATCCAGATGCGCAACGAAGGTGCGATGATGTCTGATCCATCAATCCGTGAGGGCTATGTACAGGGAGCGATGGCACGCAGTATGGAGAAAGCAGCAGCCAACCCAAACGGAGCCATGAACGGCTTTATGGGTGTTCAGATGGGCATGAATGCCTTCGGTTCCTCGTTTGCATCGGCGTCCGCTTCGAATCAGCAGCAGATGCAGCAGCAGGCGGCAGCCAAGGCACAGCAGGAAGCTGCAAAAGGCGTATGGAAATGCTCCTGCGGAACGGAGAATACCGGCAATTTCTGCTCAAACTGCGGCAGCGCAAAGCCGATGGTGTGGATCTGCGGCAAGTGTGGAACCGAGAACAGCGGTAAATTCTGCTCGAACTGCGGCAGCCCGAAACCGGAAGCGGCAGGAAAATGGGTCTGCGCATGCGGAACGGAGAATACCGGCAAGTTCTGCTCGAACTGCGGAAAACCAAGACAGTAAAAGAAAACAGATAACCATCCAATACAACAGCGGCTCCGGGGAAGGAGGGATAGAATATGGAGGTTATTACATACAAATGCCCGAACTGCGGAGGCGATCTGACCTTCGATCCGGCAAGCGGAAAGTATAAATGCGAGTACTGCCTGTCCTCGTTTACACAGGAAGAAGCCGAAAAGGCGAACCCGAAAGCAGCGGAAGCGCTGAACGGGGAGGACGATGCTGCCGGTGCACAGGAAGCATCCGATGCACAGAAGGAAAGCAGTACGGAGGAAACAAAAGGGGAAACAGAGCAGGGCGAAGCAGTTGTCTACACCTGCCCGAACTGCGGCGCCGAGATTGTGACCGATGCGACGACGGCAGCGACATACTGTTTCTACTGCCACAATCCGGTGGTGCTTTCCGGCCGGCTTTCGGGAGAATATATGCCGGATTTTGTGCTGCCGTTCAAAATCAGCAAGGAGCAGGCAATCGAGAAATTTTTGTCATTTACCCGGAAGAAACACTTTATTCCGAAGGACTTTTTCGAAAAGAGTCAGGTACAGAAGATGACAGGTGTCTATTTCCCGTACTGGATTTACGGCGGAGACTTTGAGACGGATTACATAGCGCGCGGCCGGAAGGTGAGAGTCTGGCAGACCGGTGATGTGGAGTACACAGAGACCAGCATCTACGATGTCCGCCGGGAGGGAGAGGTCCGTGTGGACGGTCTGTCGCGTAACGCTCTGAACAAGGCAGACCGCGATCTGATCGAATGCGTACAGCCATACCGTCTGGAGGAGATGCAGCCGTTTTCCATGGGGTACCTTTCCGGCTTTCAGGCGGAAAAGCGTGATATCGAACAGCAGCAGATCGCACCGGAACTGAAAAAAGAACTGGAGACGATGGCACGCGGCGCCATGCGGAACGAGGCGAACGAGTATCTCTCCCTCGAGCAGGAGAAAATGAAGCTTTCTCCAAAGCGGGAGGACTGGCGTTACGTACTGTTTCCGGTCTGGACACTGACGTATCCGGGAAAAGACGGGAAGGTTTACTACTATGCGATGAACGGCCAGACCGGAACGATCAACGGCGATTTTCCCTATGAGCGGAAGAGAGCCCTTCTGACGTCGGCTGTGAGTGCTCTTCTGGTTCTGATTGTGATGCTGATAGGAGGGTATTTCGCATGAGAAGAATGAAAAAAGCAGGACAATATCTGCTCGGGATTTTTGCGGCCCTTCTGCTGTGCGGGATTTTTTCTGTGAATACCGTAAAAGCCGAATCCCAGCATATCTACGACAATGCATCGCTTCTTTCTGATGCGGAGGAGCAGGACCTCGAGAGATCCTGCGCGGAGTTCGAGAACAATACGGAAATTCATATGGTCATCCTGACCGAGCGCAGCAGCGGTTCCGAGGACTGTCAGGCGATTGCAGATGATTTTTATGACAAAAAGTATCCGAAAGAGCCAAACGGTGTCTGCTTCCTCATCGACATGGGACAGCGCCAGATCGTGATTTCGACGTCCGGTATTATGCAGTATTATATGTCGGACACGGAAATTGACGATATTCTGCAGGCGGCGCAGGGGTACGCGAAAGACGGCGACTATGCGGGAACTTTTGCAAAAATGATTACGATGACGCAGGAATGCTTCGACCGCGGCGTTTCCGATGCGGACTATCTGATTACAGAAGATGGTTCCATTATTCATTACCGTAAGATCAACAGCACGGAGGCTCTTATTGCTGTTATCGCAGCTGCTGCGACAGGAATTCTTGTTTATTTTGGAATTTGGAAAAGCTATCGACGAAAGAAAAACCGTGGTGCAAAGAGTTATGCGGATCTGAAGCGCGTGAAAATCAGAGACCGCAGGGATGCACTGATCGATCGCCATGTATCGATGCACAAAATCCAGAAGGATGATGGCAACCACGGCGGAGGCGTTTCTGGCGGCGGAGGTGGCGGTGGAAGCACCGTTCACACTTCGTCAAGCGGAAACAGCCACGGCGGCGGAAGCATTGGCTTCTGAAAAGCGATTCGAAAAAATTCCTTGCGTATTGTGTCGGAATATGGTACGATCTTTCCTGTGAAAACAAATGTATTTCCTGGAAAGAGTATAAAGGTAGAGGATTGCCATGAGAGAAGAAAAAACAAAGTACTATGTAATCAAAGAAAAAGCGGTTCCCGAGGTCCTTTTGAAGGTCATCGAGGCCAAACGGCTGATGGATATGCAGGAGCTTACCGTGCAGCAGGCAACGGAAAAAGCGGG
This sequence comes from Blautia sp. OF09-25XD, assembly GCF_003482095.1. Classification (NCBI taxonomy): domain Bacteria; kingdom Bacillati; phylum Bacillota; class Clostridia; order Lachnospirales; family Lachnospiraceae; genus Blautia; species Blautia sp. OF09-25XD. Next base: position 51,019 of record NZ_QUMG01000022.1, on the reverse strand, counting down.
AATCAGCAGAAGCTCTTTCTACAAATACAAAGATGATATTCTTCCTTTTCATGACAATGCAAAAGGAAAAACGATTACATTTATTCTGCAGATGGACGATGAGCCGGGACTGCTTTCCGATGTGCTGAAGATTATCGCCGAGTTTCACGGAAACATTCTGACCATTCATCAGACGATTCCGTTAAACGGCGTGGCGTCACTGACAATCAGCGTGGATATCGCGGAAGACCGGGGAGATGCCTCGGAGATGATCAATGAGATTGAGTCCAGACAGGGAGTTCATTATTTTAAAATCTTAGGACAGGAGTCCTGAAAAAGAAAAAGCAAGAGAGGGACAAAAGAGATGATTCAGATTGCAGTATTAGGATATGGCACCGTTGGTTCCGGCGTGGTAGAAGTCATCAACACGAACCATGACAGCATCAACAAGAGAGCAGAGAACGAGATTAATATCAAATACGTTCTGGATTTAAGAGATTTCCCGGGAGATCCAGTGGAAAAAGTGCTGGTACATGATTACGAAGTGATCGCAAACGATCCGGAGGTTGATATTGTTGTCGAGGTCATGGGCGGCGTTGAGCCGGCTTACACCTTCACAAAACGTGCGCTGGAGGCTGGAAAGAGCGTCTGCACATCCAACAAAGAGCTGGTGGCAAGACACGGTACCGAGCTTCTTGCAATTGCAAAAGAGCACGGCGCAAACTATCTGTTTGAGGCAAGCTGCGGCGGCGGTATCCCGATCATCCGTCCGTTAAACTCCTCCCTGACTGCAGATGAGATCGATGAAGTAACTGGTATCTTAAATGGTACCACGAACTATATCTTAAGCAAAATGGCAAGCGACGGTTCCGATTTCGCGGATGTATTAAAAGAGGCACAGCGCCTCGGCTACGCAGAGCGCAACCCGGAAGCAGATGTAGAAGGCTACGATGCGTGCCGTAAAATTGCGATTCTTTCTTCTCTTGCTTATGGAAAAGAAGTCAATTACGAAGAGGTTTACACCGAGGGAATCACAAAGATCACCGCAGAGGATATCAAATATGCGACCTCGATGGGAACCGCAATCAAACTGCTCGCAACAAGCCGCAAGGTGGGTAATCAGTATTACGCCATGGTAAGCCCGGTGATGATTGACGCGAAAAACCCGCTGTACAGCGTAAACGGTGTCTTCAACGCCATCTTCATCCACGGAAATGTACTGGGTGATGCGATGTTCTACGGAAGCGGAGCAGGAAAGCTTCCGACCGCAAGTGCCGTTGTAGCCGATGTCGTAGACTGCGCAAAGAACAAAGGCAGAAACATCATGATGAGCTGGAGCGAGGAAAAACTGGACCTGCTGCAGATCGATGATGTAAAGAGCCGCTTCTTCGTCCGCGTGTCCGGCCACGCCGCAGAGCGCCAGAGTGAGATCGAGGAGCTGTTCGGAAAAGCAGAAATCGTAGCAGTTCCAAGTCTGTCCGAGGAGTTCGCATTCATCACAGGCGAAATCACAGAGCAGGAGTACAGAGAAAAAGCAGAGAAACTCGACGGAATCCAGAGCAGAATCCGCGCGAGAATTTAAGATCTCGAAATAGACATAACTAAAAAGACGTTTCACAGCCGTAAAGCAAGGGGTGTGATCTTTTTAGTTATCTTAAAATTTATTTTTAAAGATCTGTGCCGGATCCAAAGGAATCCGTATCATATCCCACCGGTTCCGATGCCGGATACAGGACATCTTTCCGTTCCTGATAGAACGCAGCCATCGTGATCTGCATATAGGGCATTACCCACAAAAAGCCGATGGCACAGGAACAGGATGCGAGAATCTCAAGCCCTAAGAAACTTAAGAGAAGCAGAATGTAGCGGAAAAAGTTCTTCTTCATCATCGCAAAGCTCTGACGGATCGCCTGGATCGGGCCGATGCCGGGAGCGTCGTTCATCACAAAGGTGGAAAGGGAAAACGGAACCAGCACCAGCGTGGAAACGAGAGAGCCGATCAGCTTGTAAACGTAAACGTTCATCAGAGAAGAAAGCTCGGCTTCGATGGAAAGTGCTGTTCCAAGCGTCAGTTCCGCACTCGGGGAGGAAAGATACTGGAAGCCCGGAATGCTGGAAATCAGGGCGATCACGGAGCTGATGCCGTTGATGATAAGGAACATCAGCACGTACTGGTCCGGGTGGTGATAGAAAGCGTAGAGCATATCACCGACGGAAATCGGTTCCCCGCGCAGCGTCGAGAGGCAGATCTTTAAGTAGCCCGCCTGAAAGAGGCTGAGGAGCAGGGAAAACAGGAACAGCGTCAGATTCAGGAAAATGATATCGTACAGCGTTGTGCCTGAAAAAATCAGTGTCGGGATGAGGGAGCAGGAGAAGGTGAGAAACAGGTTGATCGCGGTTGCGCCCACCAGCGTGCCGCATCGGCCTGCCATGGCCTCACGGGCCTGCTTTTTCAGTTCTGAAAATTTCTGTTTTTGTCCGTTCATGAAAAATCCTTTCTGGTACCTAAATGGTATTTCCGTCGGTGGTTGTTCCGTTATCCGGTGTCATCTGGTATTCCTGCATGTACTGATTGTAATACCGCTCGAGCAGGTTGGTGCTGCCGCCGCTGACCATGTTGAAAAGCAGGAAAGAAGCATACATGCAGATACCGACAATTATGCCGATGGTACAGCCCGCCAGACCGGCTTTTGCCGTGCCGCTCATGCGTCCTGCGCCGCGGCTTAAAAGGGCGAAGATCACGCCGAGCGAGCCGAAAAACAGGGAACCCATGTTGAGCATGAACAAAAAAGAGCAGATCGCCATGACCATCGAAGCGGCCGCAAGGGCCTGCGAACCCGTCCTGCGCGGCGGCTGTACGGGAGGCTGCTGCTGGTAATGCTGATACGGTCCGGGACGCTGGCCCTCAGGCACGCCGTACGGATGGGAGGACTGATAGGAATCTCCGGACTCATTGGTGTTTGGATCGTAATTTTCTGGTGTCATAAAATGTCCTTTCTTCTGCAAAAAAGCGCGGTTTCACACGCAGTCTGTCAAAAAAGCTATAGTAAAGATTTTATCATGTAAGGTTGACAAAAACAAGACCTATTGATAAGGTAATAGAGTGGCTGTTCCGCCAAGGGTCCCGCTTTTTATGCGGGAAAAACAGAGAAGGAACAGCGTGTTTTGGAAGAGACAACAGGAGGAATTTACCTATGGATATGAATCAGGTATTGGCAGCTGAGCTGAACGTCAAACCGTGGCAGGTAGAAGCTGCAGTGAAACTGATTGACGAGGGAAACACGATCCCTTTTATTTCACGATATCGAAAAGAAGCAACAGGTTCCTTAAACGATGAGATACTGCGAAATCTGTACGATCGTCTGATGTACCTGCGCAGTTTAAATGACCGCAAGGCCGTTGTCCTTGCGAGCATCGAGGAGCAGGGCAAGCTGACCGCAGAACTGAAAAAATCCATCGAAGAGGCCGCAACTCTCGTGGTTGTAGAGGATTTATACCGCCCGTACCGCCCGAAACGCCGGACGCGTGCGACGATCGCAAAAGAAAAAGGACTGGAGCCGCTGGCAAACATCATTCTTCTGCAGATGACAAAAGAGCCGCTCGAAAAAGAGGCAGAGGCTTTTGTTTCAGAAGAAAAGGAAGTCAAAACGGTAAAAGACGCCATTGCTGGTGCCTGCGACATCATCGCCGAGAGCATTTCCGATGAGGCCGATTACCGTATGGAGATCCGCCGCAGAACCGAGGCGAAGGGCCTGATCGTCTCGACAGCAAAGGATGAGAAAGCAGAGTCCGTTTACGAGAATTACTATGAGTTTTCCGAGCCGGTATCGAAAATTGCCGGACACCGTGTGCTGGCACTGAACCGCGGTGAGAAAGAAAAATTCCTGAACGTCAAAATTGAGGCGCCGACGGAAGAAATCCTGCGTTATCTCGAGAAAAAAATCATCACCAAAGAGAATCCGCAGACAAAGCCGGTTCTGCAGGCGACCATCGAGGATGCCTACAACCGTCTGATCGCTCCGGCCATCGAGCGTGAGGTCAGAAATCAGCTCACCGAAAAGGCAGAGGATGGTGCGATCAAGGTCTTTGGAAAGAACCTTGAGCAGCTTCTGATGCAGCCGCCGATCGCAGGCCAGGTTGTCCTTGGATGGGACCCGGCGTTCCGTACGGGATGCAAGCTGGCTGTTGTCGATGCGACTGGAAAAGTGCTCGATACCACCGTGGTTTATCCGACCGCGCCGACGAACGAGAAGAAGATTGCGGCAGCGAAAGCCACTGTAAAAGATCTGATCCACAAATACGGTGTCACCCTGATTTCTGTCGGAAACGGAACTGCAAGCCGTGAGTCCGAGCAGATCATCGTCGAGATCTTAAAAGAGATTCCGGAGAAGGTTGCGTATGTGATCACAAACGAGGCAGGAGCATCCGTTTACTCTGCAAGCAAGCTGGCAACCGAGGAATTTCCGAACTTTGATGTCGGACAGCGAAGCGCCGCTTCCATCGCACGCCGCGTGCAGGATCCGCTGGCAGAGCTTGTCAAAATTGATCCGAAATCGATCGGCGTCGGCCAGTATCAGCACGATATGAACCAGAAGAAGCTCGGCGAGGCGCTCGGCGGTGTCGTTGAGGATTGCGTGAATAAAGTCGGTGTCGATCTGAATACGGCATCCGCGTCGCTGCTGGAATACATTTCCGGTGTCAGCAAGGTGATAGCAAAAAACATCGTGGCATACCGCGAGGAGAACGGCCGTTTCGAGAGCAGAAAAGAGCTCCTGAAAGTGGCAAAACTCGGACCGAAGGCGTTTGAGCAGTGCGCGGGCTTTATGCGCATCACCGGCGGCAAAAATCCGCTGGACGGCACAAGCGTTCATCCGGAGAGCTACGAGGCAGTAGAGAAGCTGTTTGCAAAGTTAAATATGAAGACAGAGCAGATCAGCGAGGGACCGACGGCGTTCTTCATCAAAGATTACAAAAAGATGGCAGAGGAGATCGGTGTCGGCGAGATTACGCTGCGCGATATCATCAAAGAGCTGCAGAAGCCTGGCCGTGACCCGCGTGACGAGATGCCGCGCCCGATCCTGCGTACCGACGTGCTCGATATGAAGGATCTGAAGGTCGGCATGATCTTAAAGGGAACCGTGCGCAACGTCATTGACTTCGGTGCATTCGTCGATATCGGCGTGCATCAGGACGGACTCGTCCACATTTCCCAGATGACGAAACGCTTCATCAAGCATCCGCTGGAGGCTGTGAGCGTCGGCGATATCGTGGAAGTGAAGGTCATCAGCCTTGATCTGGCGAAGAAGCGGATCGGGCTGTCGATGCTGCTGGATAAATAAAGTGTGATACGTGGGCTGCCCGAAAGAAAACAGGGGCAGCCCGCGGTGTATCAAAGGGGGATTACCATGAATGAGGAAGAAGTGCTGGTAGGACGGATTCAGGATCTGGCAGAGCAGTGTTATCACAGGGATGTTCCGTCACACACGGAGTTTCTGACGCTGGCGGAGCAGGATCTGTTCTACCGTACGGTAAATAAAATCCCGGGCGTGCGTTACGTGCTGTCCGGCGGATACGAGGCGGCAGAGCGGAAAGCGGCGCTGTTTCTGCCATCCTATGCAGAGGACGGTGATGCGTCGATGCTTCCGATCGCAGTCGTGCGCATCAGCCCGCTGAATGAAAAATTTGCGGATGCGCTGTCACACCGTGATTTCTTAGGATCACTGATGAATCTCGGCGTGGAGCGGTATAAGCTGGGAGACATTCTGATCGATGGAAACCAGGCGTATCTGATCTGTATGGCGGATATGGCGGACTACATCTGTGCGGAGCTGAAAAAAGTGCGCCATACGAGCGTGTACTGTGAAGTCGAGGCGGGACTGCCGGAGGAGCTGACGGAGCCGAAAACCGAGCGGAAAGAAGGCTCCGTCGCTTCCGTGCGGCTCGATGCGGTGCTGTCGCTGGCGTTCAGCAGTTCGCGGAGCAAAATGGTGCCGCTGATCGAGGGCGGCCAGGTGTTTATTAATGGAAAACTGGTGACGTCGCCGAGCGCGTCATTAAAAGAGGACGATCTCGTGACCGTGCGCCATATGGGAAAATTCCGCTATGTTGGCGTGCAGAATCAGACGAAAAAGGGAAGGCTGTACGTGGCTGTTGAACGATTTGTCTCATAATAGATATTTTGAGGAATTTTACCGGAAAAGACCATTGACAGTGTTTGTAAAAAGACGGTATTATAGAGGGTATGTAGAAGGTCCGCAGTTATGAGAATTTTCATGAAATTTTTCATACAGAAGCGGACTGCGAAGATTACGTATCAGGAAGGCAGGAAGAAAAATGGGAAAAATTATACTGACCGGTGACAGACCGACCGGCAAGCTGCATGTAGGACATTACGTTGGTTCACTGCGCCGCCGCGTGGAGCTGCAGAACTCCGGTGAATTCGATAAAATTTACATCATGATTGCAGATGCACAGGCGCTGACCGACAATGCGGACAACCCGGAGAAGGTGCGCCAGAACATTCTGGAGGTAGCACTGGATTACCTTTCCTGCGGACTTGATCCGGAAAAGAGCACCATCTTTATCCAGTCTCAGATTCCGGAACTGTGCGAGCTTTCTTTTTATTATATGAATCTCGTTACGGTTTCCAGACTGCAGAGAAACCCAACCGTAAAATCGGAGATCCAGATGAGAAACTTTGAGGCGAGCATCCCGGTTGGATTCTTCACCTACCCGATCAGCCAGGCAGCCGACATCACTGCATTCAAGGCAACGACCGTTCCGGTTGGAGAGGATCAGATGCCGATGATCGAGCAGACACAGGAGATCGTCCACAAATTCAATACGGTTTATGGCGAGGCACTTGTGCAGCCGAAGATTATGCTGCCGGAGAATGATTCCTGCAGACGTCTGCCGGGTATCGACGGAAAAGCGAAGATGAGTAAATCGCTCGGAAACTGCATTTACCTGTCCGAGGAGCCGGATGAGATCAAGAAAAAAGTCATGAGCATGTACACCGACCCGGATCACATCAAGATCACCGACCCGGGCAAGATCGAGGGAAATACCGTATTTACTTATCTCGATGCATTCTGCCAGCCGGAGCACTTCGAGCGCTATCTGCCGGATTACGCAAATCTCGACGAGCTGAAAGCACATTACCAGAGAGGCGGCCTTGGCGATGTCAAAGTGAAGAAGTTCCTGAACAATGTACTGCAGGAGACCTTAGAGCCGATCCGCAACCGCAGAAAAGAGCTGGAAAAAGACATTCCGGCGATCTATGAGATGCTGAAAAAAGGCAGCGAAGAGGCAGAAAAAGTTGCCGCTCAGACACTGGCGGATGTCAAAGCAGCCATGAAAATCAACTATTTTGATGATCTGGACCTGATCCGTTCCCAGGCAGAGCGTTACGGCAAATAATTACCAATAGAAGATAAATGGAAAAAGCGGACATTATGGTTCCGCTTTTTCTGTTGCAGGGCGGACGAAAGTTCGGAGTCCTGCGGTCAGAGAGGATAGCATATGGTCATACATGGATTTCAAAAGCTGACGCTGCTGGATTACCCGGGCAAGGTGGCGTGCACATTGTTTTCGGGCGGATGTAATTTCCGCTGCCCATTCTGCCAGAACGGAAATCTCGTGCAGCATCCCGAATGGGAGCCGGTGATTCCGGAGGAGGAGATTTTTGCAGTGCTCGAAAAGCGGTGCGGCGTGCTGGACGGCGTCTGCGTGACGGGCGGTGAGCCGACGCTGGATCCGGATCTGGAGCGGTTCGTGACGAAAATTAAGGAACTGGGATATCTTGTGAAGCTCGATACGAATGGATACCGGCCGGAGATTTTGAAAAAGCTGGTGGAAGAGAAGAAAATCGATTACGTCGCCATGGACATCAAAAACGCGCGTCCCGGTACGGCGAGACGGCGGGCGTGAAAAAGATCGATGTGATGCGGATCAATGAGTCGGTCGAGTTTTTAAAGAGCGGCGTGGTGGACTATGAGTTCCGGACAACGCTCTGCAAAGAGCTGCATGGAAGGGAAGAGATCGAAGCGATCGGAAAGTGGCTTTCCGGGGCAAAACGGTACTTCCTGCAGAATTACCGGGAATCGGATTATGTGATTGATCCGAGGTTCTCGGGGTATGCGAGGGAGCAGCTCGAGCGGTTCTGCGAGATCCTGCGCGGAAAGATTGAGACGGTGGAGATCCGCGGCGTGGATTAAAAAACGCTTTAAAGCGTGCGGTACCAGTAGCCGAAGCGGGCATCGGGCGCGAGCTCGGATGGGCGCATCGCCTGCTTAAAGTGGAAAAAGCCGAAGAGGCTTGCCATGAACTGCTCATTCGGCGTGTAGACGCCGGGGACGCCGAAATACCAGAGTTCCTGCTGGTCGCGGTTCCGGGCGAGGAGCAGATGGCGATAGGACGAGGAGCCATGGAGGACGAAGCGGTTCGCATCCACCGAAAGACCGGCGGCGCGGAGCTGTGGAAGATCGTCGAGTGATAGGCGCAGGCAGTCGGTCAGATCATCATCTGGGAACGGATGGAACTCCGGGAACTGGTCCTGAAGCTGGAGATAGAGAGCAGCCCGGGACGGCGGCACGGCTGCTGCGGCGGGAAAATCGGCGGAAGTCATATGTAGCGGCTGGGCGGTAGAATCCGGGATGGGCTGCGGCGGTTCCGGGTTGGCAGAGGGATAGCTTTCTGCGGTTTTCACAGATTCCGCGGATGCGGGATAGAGTGTGTTGGCGGATGATTGCGTGATCCTGTCTGCAGGAACGGTGTTTACCGTGTCAGTTGATGTGGATTCTGTGGAGACGGTGGATTCCGGGTTGGAATTTTGTGGATAAGGTCCGGAATTGCTGCTGAATTCTGTGGAAAGTTCATCGAACTGTGCTTTTGAAGCGTCTGATGATGGCAGGGACTGCGCAGGTACGGCGGGATCCAGAGGTTCGGGTGTTTCGGCAGTTTTCTCTTCGGTCGGTCTGGTACCATTGTCTGCGGATGTTTTGGGCTCCTGCGGGAGCGTGGGCGAGAAAAACTCCGGCTGAATCGGAAGATCGTCCCACTGGGTGGCGATGACGCCGGTCTGGCGGCAGAGCAGGATCAGACCGCCAAGCTCGTCGAGCGTGACATCCGTCTGCCCAATGGCATCGGAGTGCGTGGAGAGTTTTCCACTCGTAGAAGAGCGCCCCGCAAGGAGATTTCCGAGCGGAATGCCGTACATCCGCCCTGACCGGCGGATAAAACCGTAGACCGTGACCGAGGTCTCCGGCGGAAGAGACGGCGGTTTGATCTGGAAGTCCATGCGGCAGAAGCCGTTCTGCGACTCCACGCGGACAAAGCCGCAGCATCCGCCCTTGCGGTTGTTCGGGTATTCGTATAGATAGGCAATGAAACGCCGGTAATCAGACATAAAAACCTCCTGCATAGAAGTAAAAAGAGTAGAAAAAGATACTGCGCTACAGTTCACGATATGCTGGAAGGACAGAAAATATACGCAGAGAAGAAAGGAAGTGCACAATGGAAGAAGAAACAAAGCTGGAAACGCCGGAGGAAAAAGCGCACCGGAAAGAACGGGAACGCTTCATGCGCCAGGCGATTACGCAGGCGAAGAAAGCGGAAAAGCTGATGGAAGTTCCGATCGGCTGTGTGATTGTGTACGAGGGAAAGGTGATTGCGCGGGGCTATAACCGCAGAAATACGGATAAAAACACGCTGTCCCACGCGGAACTGAATGCGATCCGGAAAGCAAGCAAAAAGCTCGGCGACTGGCGGCTGGAGGGCTGTACGTTGTATGTCACCCTGGAACCGTGCCAGATGTGCGCCGGTGCGATCGTACAGGCGAGAGTCAGCGAAGTCGTCATCGGCAGCATGAACCCGAAGGCGGGCTGCGCGGGATCGATCTTAAATATGCTGGAAATGCACGAGTTTAACCATCAGGTGAAGGTCGAGCGCGGCGTGCTGAAAGAAGAGTGCTCGGAGATGCTGAGTGCGTTTTTCCGGAGACTGCGGGTGGTGAAAAAGAAGAAAAAAGAAGAGAGGAAGAGGGCGGAAGAAGGGAAAGAATAAAAGAAGAGGCAGCATCGGGATGGGATGCTGCCTGAGGAAGATTATTTGTTTGAGTAAGTTGCACTTTCGAATATTTCCGTAAAAAATACAATCCCCGCATTTCCAGCAGAAACCATCGAAAAAATCATTGACGAATCCCGAAAAAAGCACTATAATATATGATGTATTTGACAAAATACGGAGAAGTACCCAAGAGGCTGAAGGGTCTGGCTTCGAACACCAGTAGGTCGGAAACGGCGCAAGGGTTCAAATCCCTTCTTCTCCGCTATGCAAAAAAGAGACAGCAAAAAGATTGAAAAATCGAAAAAGCTGTCTCTTTTTCTGTGAGAAATTATGAAACAGATGCAAAACAAAAGAAACAAAGACAGAAAAAGCATCGCCAGTTCACGAAAAGGGACCGATGCACAACAAAGCAAAATAAAAAGGAGAGACAATACATGGCGCAGTTACCACAGGAATTTCTGACCCGCATGCAGGACATGCTGGGCGATGAATTTGATGCATTTTTAACTTCCTACGACGCACCCCGCACAGCCGGGTTGCGTGTGAATACAAAAAAATGCCGGACCGAAGATTTCCCGCCGCTTGTTCCGGGAACGTGGAAGAAAATTCCGTGGATTCCAAACGGCTATTTCGTGCCGGACGGCATGCGCATGGGCCAGTCTCCACTGTATGCGGCAGGCGTCTTCTATCTGCAGGAGCCAAGCGCCATGACCCCGGCGTCCCGCCTCCCGATCGAACCGGGTGAGCGTGTGCTCGATCTCTGCGCCGCACCGGGCGGCAAGGCAACCGAGCTGAATGCGCGCCTGAAAGGAACCGGCCTTCTCGTCGCCAATGACATCAGCAACGCCCGCGCCAAAGCACTGCTGCGTAATCTGGAGCTGTTCGGAAGTGAAAACGTGCTTGTCACCAATGAGACACCGGCAGGCCTTGCAGACGTCTTCCCGGGCTTCTTCGATAAAATCCTCGTGGATGCACCGTGCTCCGGCGAGGGCATGTTCCGGAAAGATGAGGCAGTCATCGGCACCTGGACCCCGGAGCGGCCGGATTTCTTTGCGGAGCTGCAGCGCGAGATCACCTCGAATGCTGTCAAAATGCTGCGTCCGGGCGGCCTCATGATGTATTCGACGTGTACCTTCGCCCCGCAGGAGGACGAGGGAACCGTTTCTTTTCTTCTGGAAAACTTCCCGGAAATGGAACTGATCGAGATGGAAGGCTACGAAGGTTTTTCAAAAGGCAATCCAGTCTGGGGAAACGGCGATCCGGAGATCGAAAAGACCGTGCGCATCTGGCCGCATAAAATGAACGGCGAGGGCCATTACCTTGCCCTGTTCCGCAAAAAAGGCGAAGCCATTCCTTATGAGGCAGAAGAAAAACCGATCGAAAAGAAAAACAAAAAACAGAAAAACCGGAAAAAAGACCGCGGAACGGAAGCACCGGGTCCGTCGAAAGCAGAAAAACAGATCCTTTCCGATTTCCTGTCCCGGATGACAGCACCGATCCCGGTGGAGGAACTGGAAGTCCGCGCCGGAAAAGTATACCATTCCCCGTCCCTGCCGGATGGCGTGCGGAATCTTCATTTCCTGCGGAACGGTCTGTATCTCGGTGAACTGAAAAAAGACCGTTTCGAGCCGTCACAGCCGTTTGCCGTGACACTCTCCGCGGACAAGTTCAAAGATTACATGAATTTAAAGGCAGATGACGAGCGTACCGAAAAATATCTCCACGGTGAGACAATTTCCGTAGAGCCGGGAGAGACCGCATCGCCGTCGGGCTGGAAGCTGGTCTGCGTCGATGGATTCGGCCTTGGATGGGGCAAACTGGTCAATGGAACCTTGAAAAATAAGTACCCTGTTGGATGGAGAAAGTAGAAAAATCATGCCAGTTTTTGCAGGAAAAACGTCGAAATATTACAAAGTTATTAACAGAAATTAAAAAAGACTTTCATTTCAGACATACTTGTGTTATAATGGCAAAGTACGGCGGGAAAAAAGGCCCATTTTCCGCAGTAACTTGGAGTGACAATCAGCAACAGAACGTAATAAGTATGAGGTGTACGACATGAAAAAAAAGAAATTATTCAGCCTGGTTTTGGCCACAGTGCTTACGGCAGCAACCGTTCTGCCATGCTATGGTGCCAGTACAAAGGAGAAAATTTCAAATGCTCAGGCAGAACAGGCTGCCGCACAGTCTCAGCTTGACAGCATACAGAGCAGGATTGACGAACTCAATTCCAAAAAGGGACAATCAGAAGAATATCTTTCCGAACTGAACCAGCAGCTGGACGATCTGCAGAACCGTCTGCAGGAGCTTCAGGATCAGTATGATGCGAAGCAGAACGAACTGGTACAGATTCAGGCAGATCTGGAAGATGCAAAAGCAAAAGAAGAAGAGCAGTACGAGGCGATGAAGCTCCGTATCCAGTATATGTATGAAAATTCTTCCGGAAACGGATACATGGCAATGCTCTTTTCTTCCAAAAGCATTTCAGAGCTGATCAGCCGGGCAGAATACATACAGAAAATTTCCGATTTCGACCGCGATCTTATGCAGGAGTATGAAGACACGGTAGACCAGGTAAAAGAAAAAGAAACACAGGTGCAGGAAGAGCAGGCAGCGATCGTAGAACTGCAGCAGCAGAGCAGCGATCAGCAGGAAGCAATCCAGGAGCTGTACGCAGCAGCTTATCAGGAACTCCGTACCTACTCCGCAGAGCTGGACGATGCAAAATCCAGCGAGAGTGCACTGGTAGATGAAATCAACAGCAAAGCAGATGCAATCAACGACCTGATCCGTCAGGCGAAAGAAGAGGAGATTGCAGCGCAGAAGAAAGCAGAAGAGGAAGCAGCCGCAGCCGCCGCCGCACAGCAGGCTGCCGCAGAAGCTGAGGCAGAGGCCGCCAGAAAACAGGCAGCCGAGGCCGCAAGAGTCGCAGCCGCAGAAGCAGCAAATGCCGCAGCGAAAGCAGATACCGATACAAGCAGCAGCTCCGGAAACAGTTCTTCGGACAGCAGCGCATCCTCCACGACAACGGGGAGTCCATCCGCGTCAGATACTTCCAGCAGCTCCTCCAGCGGAACATACCTTGGAAGATTTAAACTGACAGGCTATTGCTCCTGTTCCATCTGTACCGGACAGTGGTCCGGCGGATCCACCGCGAGCGGAACCACACCGACCGCAGGAAGAACGATCGCCATGGGCGGTGTACCATTCGGAACGAAACTGATGATCAACGGCCAGGTTTACACGGTAGAAGACCGCGGAACCGCTTACGGCCACGTAGACATCTTCTGCAGCAGCCATTCCGAGGCGCTGAGCTTCGGCGTGCAGTATGCAGATGTATATCAGCTGAGCTGAGAAACAAAGATAAGAGATATGCCGGAACAGAACTTCCGGCATATCTCTTTTTTTGACTTTCTCAGAAACTGTCATTCTAAAAGAACACCAAAAAGGCCGCAAACCCGTGTGAAATGTACCTTTTGAAGCAATAATAAAAAAAATTAAAAAAATTTCAAAAAAGGTGTTGACATTCCTATAGACATCATATATAATAGCTATTGTTGACGGACGAGAGTTCAGAAAACAAATAAAATCGAAGCGTGGCTCAGTTTGGTAGAGCGCTGCGTTCGGGACGCAGAGGTCGTGGGTTCGAATCCCGTCGCTTCGACTGGAATGAAAATGCCGAAAGCCTTGACAATCAAGAGCTTCGGCATTTTTTCGTATGTCAGAAAGAGAACAGGAAACAGTACACGAGGAGGAAATTTTTGTGAAAGCATTATTTTTTGATATTGATGGAACGTTACTGAGTGAGATTACAAAAGAAATTCCGCAGAGCGCGCTCGATGCATTGAAAAAGACAGCGGAAAAAGGAAATCTTACGTTTATTAATACCGGCCGCACCTGGTCGGAGCTGCCCGAGGAGCTGAAAAAGCTTCCGTTTTCCGGATTTCTGTGCGGCTGCGGGACCTATCTGCGCCGGGACGGCGAAATCCTGATGCATCAGACGATTCCGAAAAAGCGCTGTGAGGAAATCCCGGTTATTTTAAAGGAGTGCAGGATCGGCATGATTCTGGAGGGAACGGATAATGTTTATTTTTCGTCGGAGGTATCCCGTTTTCGGGAGGTCGAGCAGACCCGTGCCTATTTCGCTGCTGTCGGAATCGGACTCGCGGAGACAGCGGAGACAAAAGGAATCATTTACGATAAATTTTGTATCGTAACCGATGCACAGTCTGATATAGAACGTATGTACCGTGAATTTGAGCAGGAGTTTGATATCATGGATCGCCGCGGCGGTGTATACGAAATCGTTCCGCACGGCTGCAGCAAAGGAACAGCTGTGGACTATGCGCTGAAACAGTTTCAGCTGGAGAAAGAAGATGCATACGTATTTGGCGACAGCAGCAACGACCTTACCATGTTCCGGTGCGGCGCACACACCATTGCGCTTGGAAAACATGATGAGATTCTGGATCCGTACACAGAGTACGTAACCGATACCGTCGAGCGGGACGGCGTGGCAAAGGCGATGGAGCATTACGGATTGATCTGACAGAAAAAAAGAAAGCGAAGGGGCGCATTTGAAAAGAAATTTTCAGGTGCGCCCCTTTGGTTGCAATTTTCTGAAAAAGGAAACAAGAAAAGCAGCGTCTGAAAAGGTATGTGCATTGCAAAGTAAAAAATTTCATGGTAATATAAAAATGAGTTTTTATGTATATTTGTAATGATACCAGGAGGTGGGCGTTCAGAAGTTCCATGGAAACAGAAAAAAATCAGATAAATAAAAAAAGCCTCAGATACCGTTTTACAGCAGGAACGATCGGAGTAAGTGTCTGGCAGCAGGAATGAATGCTCACTTGGCAAAGCTATAAAAATTGAAAACATAAAGAGAATTTTGTGTGAATATTGTGTGTAGTGGCTGCAACTTCTCAAATCCGTATACCTGTTTTTCACGTTTTGTAGGATATTATAACGTAAATGTAAAACTGGCAGGGACAGGTTCTCTGTATACAGATAAAAGCAGGATAATGAAGTATAAAACAGAGAGAGGATTTTTATAAAATGGAAAAGTATGAAGACAAAATATATTCTTTAGGTGAGGCTGTAACGGGACAGACACAGGCTATGTCACAGGCCGTACAGAAAACACTGGAAAATAATGGCGGGGTAGGTATAATGACAGGATCTTATGACCAAAACCTGTCTATTTTGTCTGTGAATAATCTGCTGTTGCATAGTACAGGATATACATTCGATACTTTCATGGAACAGACAAAAGGCTCATTGAGAAACTTCTTTTATGACGAGGAAGATAGACTGGAGCGAGACCGTTTTTTGCAGCTTCACGGAACAGGGGAAGCACAGATCCTTACAGCAGACGGTACAGTGAAAAATGTACGGCTTTGTAAAGAGGATGCGACAGATGAGGCGGGCAGACAGATCTGGGTTATGTCCGTACAGGTCAACTGGGATCATGTAAATTTGACACTGCTCAATGAGGCTATCTGTTCCGGCTTCTGGTATTTTGACTGTGACGAAAACAGTGAGATTGTGAATGCAAACTGGAGTCATGAATTCCGAAAAATGCTTGGCTATCATGACACTCTGGACTTTCCGAATAAACTGGAATCCTGGTCAGATCTTCTGCATCCACAGGATAAAGAAAGAGTAATGGTGCAGCTTCAGGCGGCAATTAAGGATAAGACGAACCAGATAAAATACCAGGTAGAGTATCGTATGAGAATGAAGGATAATCAATACCAGTGGTTTCGGGCATCGGCAGAAGTAATACGCCGTCTGGATGGTTCTGCCAGCAGGATTGCCGGGATTTTTATTAATATTGATGCGGAAAAAAAAGAGGCCATGCAGGCACAAAAATCTGCTGCTTTCCACCGGGCTTTTACGAAAGCAGACCTGTGTGAGTATTATGTAAATCTGGAAGCGAATACTTTTGATACCTTTAAGGTTGAACCGTCCCTGATGACAGTCTTTGAACAGAGTCATACATGGGATGAACTGATCCGTCATTTTGTGGATTCCTATGTTGTGGAGACAGATAAGAAGGCGGTATCCTCTTTTTACGACCGTGGTTATATTGCAGAAAGGCTGAAGGGTCTGGAAACCGAATTGGCTTTAGAGTGCCGTATCACTCTGAATGGAGAAGAACGATGGGTCCGCAATGTGGTCATACGCGGCGAAATAGAGGATTCAGAATATGCCATGATCTTTCTGCGTGATATCACAGAGACAAAGGTAGAGAGCGCACGGCATCTGCAGATGGCAGCGGATAATGCTTCCATGGAGCAGATAATTCAGAGTATTGTGCGTCTGGTTGACCGCTTTGTTGTCTGTGATCTGGAAAATGACAGATATGAATTCTATAACCTGAATGGACAGATGCTATATAAACCTTTGGGATTCTATCATGATTTTCAGATGCAGGTTCTTGAAAAATATAAGACACTGGAACCATTGGAAACTATGGACATCCTGATCGCACCGGAAAATATCCAGAAGAATCTGAAAAGTGAAAATGATATTTATAAGTTTGAGTATTGCAGCCTGGATGAAAAGACTTATAAAATCGCTTCTTATATTCCTTTGGAATGGAAGAATGGAAAGCTGGAAAAGGTATTGCTGGCATCCATGGATGTGACACAGGAGAAGAAAGCAGAGATTGAATCCCGTCAGGCACTGAAAGAGGCTTACCGGTCTGCAGAAAATGCAAACCGTGCGAAAACAGAATTCCTTTCCAATATGTCACACGATATCCGGACACCGATGAATGCCATTGTCGGCCTGACAGCAATTGCAGGAGCAAATATTGAGAGCCAGGACAGAGTCATTGAATGTCTCAGTAAAATTACAAAATCAAGCCGTCATCTGCTGGGGCTGATTAATGAAGTGCTGGATATGGCACGTATTGAAAGTGGAAAAATGACGCTGGCACAGGAGGATTTCAATCTGCCAGATCTGGTGGATAATCTTATAACACTCACAAAACCGGTGATTGATGAACATAAACACAATTTAGATATACACATTAATCACATTGAACATGAGAGTGTCTGTGGTGACAGCCTGAGAATCCAGCAGGTATTTGTGAATCTGATGAGTAATGCGGTCAAGTATACACCGGATGGCGGGAATATTACTTTTTCTATAGAGGAAAAGCCAAACGGATTTTCGGAACTTGGATGCTATGAATTTACGATTGAGGATAATGGGATCGGTATGTCACCGGAATTCCAGAAAATCATGTTTGATCCTTTCAGCCGCGCAGATGACCATCGGACAACCAGAGTCCAGGGAACAGGTCTGGGAATGGCAATCAGCAGAAATATTGTGAACCTGATGAATGGTAATATTAAAGTGGAAAGCACCTTACATAAGGGAACTAAAATTACAGTAACAATTTATCTGGAACTTCAGGAAAAAGAAAAAGAACAGGACAGAAATCTGATGAATCTACCTGTTCTGGTTGTGGATGATGATAAGACATGTTGTGAAAGTACAGTTGCCACATTGAAGGAGATTGGAATTACAGGCGAATGGGTTCTCTCCGGCAGAGAAGCCGTTGAGCGCTGTTATGCACATCATGAGCTAAAAAATGATTACTTTGCTGTTATTTTAGATTGGAAAATGCCGGATATGGACGGAATTGAAACAGCCAGACAGATCCGGAAACGGATAGGGAAAGAGACTACCATTATTGTACTGACATCTTATGAATTCAGTGAGATCGAAGAAGAAGCAAAGGCTGCAGGCGTAGATGCTTTTATTGCAAAACCGCTGTTCCGTTCCCGTTTGACGGCTACATTGCGGCAGTTTACTTCTGGCAGAAAAGAAAAAACAGCAAGAAATTATCTGGATGAGCTGTCTGAAGCAGATTACACAGGAAAAAGAATTCTGCTGGTCGAGGATAATGAGTTAAACAGAGAAATTGCTGTTGAAATTCTGCAGATGACCGGGGCGGAAGTGGAAACGGCAGAAAATGGAAAAATTGCAGTTGAAAAAGTAGAAGCTTCTCCGAAAGGCTTGTATGACCTTATTTTTATGGATATCCAAATGCCCGTCATGAATGGTTATGAGGCAACCGCAGCAATCAGGAGCCTTCCGGGTGAACAGGGAAAACTACCGATTGTTGCCATGACAGCAAATGCTTTTGCAGAAGATGTACAGCTGGCAAAAAATACAGGCATGAATGGACATATCGCGAAACCGCTGGATATGAATAAGCTGAATGATGTTCTGGAAAACTGGCTGTAATTGTTTCCCAATTATTGAATTAATGATTTTATCAGGAAAGAATGAGGAAAATACGAGGATGAAAAAGGCAAAACAATGTCTGACAGCATTACTACCAGGTGTGCTTTTAGCAATTACTGTTTTGTCTGGCTGTGGACAATCTCAAAAAGCAGTATCTAAAAATGACGATCACCTTACCGTGTATCTGTGGGAAAATCGTTTAATGAAAAATATTGTACCCTATATCCATGAGCAGTTTCCAGATCAGGATATTGAGTTTATTACCGGTAACAATGATACCGATTTATACAGCTATTTTGAGGAACATGGTGAACTGCCGGATATCATAACCGTACGTCGATTTTCTGGAAAAGATGCACAGGATCTGGAGCCATATCTAATGGATTTTGCTTCTTATGACGTGGTTTCCAGGTATTACTCCTATGCATTGCAATATTATAAAAATTCAAAAAATGAGATTCAGTGGCTTCCTATCTGCGGTATACCGCAGACGATTATTGCCAACAAGACATTGTTTGAACAGTATGGAATCAAGATACCGAAAAACTATAAGGAATATGCACAGGCATGCCAACAATTTTATGATAATGGTATAAAACCGTATTCCCTGGATCTTGCAGAAGACTGGTCTGCTCATGAGGTGATTCAGACAGGTGCAATTGGGGAATTCATGAGTCTGGATGGAATCGAATGGAGAAGCTCAGCTGAAAGTGCATCAGGGGATATCGCGTTTGATGATGCGTTATGGAAACGTATTTTTTCAGAAACCAATACATTTTTGAAGGACTCACATTTTACAAGTGATGATATCAGCGTCGATATTAATACTGCAACGCAGATGTTCCTTGAGGGAAAAGCAGCAATGTTTCATGGTTATCCGGCACTTATGCAGGAATTTCAGGAACAGATGGATGCAGAATTAACTCGTATACCGTTTTTTTCACAGATTTCGGATGAAGCTTTTATAAATATGACCCCTTCTCTGAATATTGCATTTAACAAAGAACTGGAAAAAGATCAGGAAAAACTGGACCTGGCATTCGATGTCCTGGAGTGTATGATTTCAAAAGAAGGACAAACATTGATCGCAGATGGAAAGGGTGTAATTTCATTAAATGTAGATGTTCCAAACATGATGGAAGATGTACCTGGACTGGAAGATGAAATTAATAATAATTCTGTTTATATCCGATATTCTGCTCAAAAATCATTTGATGCCAGTCTTGAGGCTGTTCACGGATTATTGTCAGGGGAAATGGATGAAACACAGGCTTATGATGCTTTTCGCAGCACAATGAACAGTAAGGATTCAAAAGGAAAAAACACAATAAATTTTGAAAATGAATATTCCATTTCGCTAAATGATAAAAACGGTCGTGATGCGGCATCTTCTATTTTAACTACGATTAGAGAAGAAAAGGATGCTCAGCTGGCTTTGGCACCATATTATTATTTTACTTCCTCCATTTACAAAGGGGAGTGTACCTGCAGCCGGGTTGGTCTGATGACAGCAAAGAGTTCAGATACACCATTATACCTGGCAAAAATCAATGGCAAAGAGATTTATGAACTTGCGGAGAAATATCTTGCTGATTCTGATGAAAAATTCCATATAACCAATAAATATGAATTACCAATTGCATCCGGTATGAAAATAATCGTCAGGCAGGAGGAAAACGGATTCTCATTAAAGGACATAGAAGTAAATAAGAAAAAAATCGACAAAGAAAAGGAGTACTCTATTCTTCTTACAGAAACCACAATGTCTGTTTTGAAAAAAATAAATCCGGGATGTGAGATCGAGCAGATTAAGGACACAACATTATCAAGTGCATGGACCGCAGCAATGGAAAACGGACAGCAGCCGTCAGTACCGGAAGATTATATAGAGGTTGAAAAATAAAAGTGGGAACAGAACAGGCGAAAACAAAAAGAAAAAAGATGATAGTACCATTGTTCTTTTTAATTCTTATCTTTTTAAACTTAATTTTTGTAAAGCTCCTTTTGAACAGGATGAACAGCTATATCGCAGAAAACGGGAAAAGCAGTATGGGAGCAGTTGTTGAACAGATACAGCAGACCTATGATCTGCAGGTGAATGGATACTACAGTCGGCTGCATATGCTTGAGGATTTTCTTACTCAAGAGGGAGTGAGATCTATTGAACTGGATAGAAACAAGAAGTTCTTTGAGGCATGGCAGAAAGAATCTGAAAGTACACTTATATTTCTCCAGGAAAATGGAAAGGCAATAACCACTGATGGAACAAAACTTCGGGTTGACATGCCAAGTAAACTTTTGTTGGATTTGAGGAACGGATATAATATTGGAAAATTGGTTTCTCTTGATTACAACCAGAAGAAAAAAGATGGTTATCTGGTTGCAATTCCATGTCAGGAATATACGATTAATGGGGAAACTTATACGGCAATTGGAACCTTGTATGATCATTCAAAATTAGATTCCATGTTAAGTGTGAAAAGCTATAACGGGAATGCGTATCTGTTTATGCTGGATAACGACGGAAATATTACTTATACAAATCAGAAAGAAGATAAATTTTTCAGGAACTATTTCTTGTTAAAGCATTTAAAAGGAGATCAGGCTATCACTGAGGAAGAGGCTGATTCTCTTCAAAAAAAGCTGGATGGCAGAGAACAGGGGGTAGAACTTGTGGAAAGTGACAAACCTTACTATCTGGGATACTGTCCGATAGAAAATAATAACACCATGCTGATTTGTATTGTAGAAAAAAGTGTTGTAGATAATGTACTAAGAGACTATCAGAAAACAATAGTGTTTGAAACAATACTCATGGCAGGTTTTATACTTTTGCTTTTTGCCGGATTATTCTACAGTATTTCCAGACGCAGTCTTGCTGAGCAAAAAGCTGAATACGAAAAAAGAAATAATGAGATTCAGACGCAGGCAATGAAGGATATGGAGGAGTCCAATAAAAAACTGAAAAAAGCAAAGGACATTACAACGGAAGCCTTGCAGACCGCTGAAAATGCAAATAAGGCGAAAACGGATTTCCTGTCCAATATGTCACATGATATTCGTACACCAATGAATGCAATTATCGGCATGACATCATTGATCAGACATGATGCCGGTAATAAAGCGAAAGTAATAGAGTATGCAGATAAAATAGACATTTCATCACAGCATCTGTTAGGAATCATTAATAATGTTCTGGATATGAGCAAAATTGAGGCAGGAAAAACAGTTTTTAAGTATACCGATTTTTCCATCTTGGATTTTATTACAGAACTCAATACCATATTCCATTCACAGATAGACGAAAAAAATCAGACTCTTACAATCATAAAAGAAAACATCCGGCACGAGTGGGTGAACGGAGATCAGGTTCATCTGATGCAGATTTTCAGCAACTTGGTTTCTAATGCAGTGAAGTACACGCAGGAAGGTGGAAAAATTCAGTTTCTGGTAGAAGAATGTGAGACAAAGTCATCTGTCTACGCAAAGTACCGTTTCTTGGTCAGCGATAATGGCATGGGAATGTCGGCAGATTTCAAAGATACAATTTTTGATGCTTTTACTCGTGCTGAAAGTTCTATGACGAATAAGATACAGGGAACTGGTCTTGGAATGGCTATTACCAAAAATCTGGTTGAAGCAATGGGAGGCACCATTGATGTGGAGAGTGAACTGGGCCAGGGAAGCTGTTTTGAGGTTCTTATAGATCTGAGAATAGCAGAAGATAGATTTGTTTCTTCAGCAGAACAGGCAGAAAAGGATGAACCGGCTGGCAATGTCCTGAAAGGAATGAGGTTTCTGTGTGCAGAGGACAATGAGCTGAATGCAGAAATCCTGATGGAATTGTTAAAGATTGAGGGTGCAGAGTGTACAATCTGTGAAAATGGTAAAAGGGTCTTAGAGGCATTTGAGCAGTCTGCTCCGGGGGATTATGACATGATCCTGATGGATGTACAGATGCCGGTTATGAATGGTTATGAGGCAACAAAAGCAATCCGAAGAAGCTCCCATGAACTGGCAAAGACAATTCCAATCATTGCTATGACCGCCAATGCGTTTTCTGAGGATATTCAGCATTCTCTGGCAGCCGGTATGAATGCCCATGTTTCAAAACCGGTTGAGATGAAGGTACTGGAAAAGACGATCAGAAGCATAAAATCCGGCGGGGGGCACCGAAATGCAGCTCATTGAACAGTGACAAATGGATATGGAAAAGAGCTGATGAAAGAATCTGGCATTGCCAGAACTTTCAATCAGCTCTTTTTTAGCATCAGTTCCCTCTTGACATTTTTTCATTTCCTGCTATACTTATCAAAGATAATTACTAAAGATAACTAAATTTTAAGAAGAAAGGACCATTTTCCATGACACAGGAAAAATTAAAGCAGTTCCTGGATGCGTGTTTTGATGCAAAGCGTCTGATCGAGAAACTCCCGGACCTGCCGGACGGTATGAAGCCGCGGCAGGTGCATGTGCTGGATGCGGTGAATGAGATTCAGAAAAAGCAGGGCTTCTGCCGCGTCAGCGACATCAGCAGCTATATGAACACAACGCTGCCGAGCATCACCAAGCTGGTGCAGGAACTGGAGGAGAGAAATCTTCTCGTGAAACAGGCGGATGAAAAAGATAAGCGCGTGATCAACCTGACACTGACCGAAGAGGGAAAAGAGTTTGTGGAACTCCGCGTGACGCACTTTCACGGGGAATGGGCATCCCGCCTGCCAGATCTGGACGACGCGGTGGTGGACGAATTTGTGCATGCAATCACACGGATGCAGGAAACGATGCCGGGAATAAAAGGAGTGAAAAACAATGGCAAAAGAAAATAAGAAAGAAGTATCGTTTGTAGAGGGACCGATTTTCCAGTCCCTGATCCGTTTTGCGCTGCCGGTGCTCGGCGCGCTGATTCTGCAGGCGGCTTACGGTGCGGTCGACCTTCTCGTGGTCGGCTGGTTCGGCGATGCGTCGAGTATTTCCGCTGTCGGAACCGGAAGCAACTTCATGCAGATGGTAACACTTATCATCACCAGCCTTGCGATGGGTTCGACCGTTATGATCGGCCAGCACATCGGCGAGGGCAAGCCGGATAAGGCCGGCAAAACCGTGGGAACCTCGATTGTTCTGTTCGCCATCATCGGTGTCGTCATGACGGTGATTCTGGAGCTGTTCGCAGGCCCGATCGCCAATATTTTACAGGTCCCGGCGGAGTCTTTTGACAAAACCGTCCTCTACCTGCGGATCTGTTCCGGCGGTATTCTGATCATCATCGCGTACAACGTCATCAGCAGCGTGCTTCGCGGAATCGGTAATGCAAATCTGCCGCTTTTATTCGTCGGCATCGCCTGCGCAGCCAATATTGCCGGAGATCTGTTCTTCGTCGGTGTGCTGAAACTGGACGTTGCGGGAGCAGCGCTTGCGACGGTTCTGGCGCAGCTGATTTCTGTCATCGCCTCCATGGGTGTGTTGAAAAAAGGCAATCTGCCGATTGAATTCAAAAAAGAAGACTGCCGCATCGACCATGACGAGCTGAAGAAAGTCCTGAACGTCGGTGTGCCGATCGCGCTGCAGGAGACGACCGTACAGATTTCCTTCCTTGTGATCAACTCGATCATCAACGGCATGGGCCTTATGCCGTCCGCCGGATACGGTGTGGCGCAGAAGCTGACCTCATTCATCATGCTGATCCCGTCCTCTGTGATGCAGTCTGTGTCAGCATTCGTGGCACAGAACACCGGAGCCGGAAAGAAAGACCGCGCGTGGAAGGGCTTCCTCACCGCAATCGCAACGGGCTGCTCTCTTGGAGTTGTGATTTTCTGCATCGGTTTCTTCGGTGGAAGTGTCATCTCCAGAATCTTCACGAGCGATCCGGCCGTTATCGAGCAGAGCGCCGCTTACCTGCGCGGTTTCGCACCGGAATGTATTCTGACCTGTGTGCTGTTCAGCAGCATCGGATACTTCAACGGCCGCGGCATCAGCATCCCGGTTATGCTCCAGGGAATCACCTCCGCCTGCCTGATCCGTATTCCGCTGGCGCTGTTCTTCTCACACCTGCCGAATACGAACCTGACCTTCGTCGGCATATCCACCCCGATCACAACCGTATACGGCATCTGCTTTTTCATGATCTGCTTTGCACGGTTAAAGAAAAAAGGGCAGATGTAATTGAATCAAACATAACAGAACTGCCTGGGAAACGGCACGGAGCGATCCGCCGTTTCCCAGGCAGTTTTTGGTATTGTTTGTCCGGAACTTTTTTGATACAATACAGACAGAAAGAGCGGAACCCTGTTCAGAAGGGACAGAACAGACGGAAAGGGGAAGAGGAGTGGATAACAGAGAAATCATCAATGAGACACTGGTCCATCTGTTTCACGAGATACAAAAACTGGAAGAAGAGGCGATCATCACCGAGGATTTCAAGGATCTGACGAACAACGATATGCACATCATAGAGGCCGTCGGCCTGGAGGGCGGCAATATGTCATCGATCGCGGCAAAGCTCGACATCACGGTCGGATCGCTGACAACGTCGATGAACAGTCTGGTGAAAAAAGGCTACACCGAGCGGGAGCGCAGCGAGAAGGACCGCCGGATCGTCTACATCCACCTGACCGGAAAGGGACGGCAGGCATTCCATCATCACGCAAAATTCCACGAGCAGATGACGGATGCCGTGATGGCGGAACTCGGAGAAGAGGAAGTGCAGGTGCTCGGGAAAACGCTGAAAGCGCTGACGGACTTCTTTCGGTCATATAAAAAATAGAAACAAAAAGGCTTTTGCAGCCGGGACAGAATCAGAAAAATCTGTCCGGTATGCAAAAGCCTTTTTCGCATGGAAACGCATGGAAAAATGCTATTTTTCTACGCCGTTCTTCTCACAGATATCCGCGAGCACACACCGTTCACAGTGCGGTGTCGTCCTCGCAGTACAGACCTCGCGTCCGTGCTCCACAAACCGGTGGCAGAGCGAGCTTCCTTCTTCCGGCGGCACAATTTTCCAGAGTGCCATCTCCACCTTCTTCGGATCCTTGCAGTCATGCACGAGCCCGATGCGGTTGCACAGCCGGATGCAGTGCGTATCCGTCACAATCGCAGGCTTTTTGAATACATCGCCCATAATCAGGTTCGCACTTTTCCGTCCCACGCCCGGGAGCTTCAAAAGTGCGTTAAAGTCATCCGGCACCTGGCTGTGGTACTCGTCGCGCAGCATGCGCATGCAGGCGTTGATGTCGCGTGCCTTGCTCTTTCCAAGACCGCACGGCCGCACAATTTCCTCGATTTCCTCCGGTGTCGCGTTTGCCAGCGCATCGATATCAGGATACTTTGCGTAGAGATCCTCCACCACAACATTGACCCGCGCATCGGTGCACTGTGCGGCCAGGCGGACACTGACGAGCAGCTTCCACGCCTGGTCATAGTCAAGCGTACAGTCGGCGTCAGGATATTCTTGTTTCAAACGTTCAATGACGGCAAGCGCCAGTTTTTCTTTTGTCATCGTGTTAAACTCCCATTCTCAAAGATATAAAAACAGCGAAAGCTATCAGGATCCTTTCTCGCGTGCTGCCTTCCGAAGCTGCAGCGGCGTCGTGTGAAACCGCTCGCGGAAGAGGCGGTGAAACAGCTTATCGTTTGTAAAGCCATGCTTTTCCGCGAGCGTGCCGACCGGCAGATCCGTGGCGATCAGGTCGCGGTAGATGCGGGAAAGACGGTAGGAATTCAGATATTCCAGATACGTCGTTTCCATGTTCTGGCGGAAGAACCGGCAGAAATATTCCGGCTGCAGCGAGACAACATCGGCAGCCTCCTTCAGCGTAATCGGCCGCTGGTAATTTTCCTGCGTGTACGTCAGAATCGTATCGAGCCGTGTCTGCGTCCGGGAGCTCATCGGGTGGTGCGCAAGCGGGCTCTTCTCAGAAAATTTCGTGTAGAGCAGATCGAGAAACGTAAAAAGCTCCCGCTGGAACGTCAGCAGATAGCCGTCGGGCATTTCCTCATGAAGCTGCATCATCGAAAGCAGAAGACGCCGGAACTGGCTGATATTTTTCTGCACTTCCGGATTCGTACTGTCGTAGTCAATCGAGAACCAGAGCTGTGACGGATCAGGCAGATAGTTCGCAAGGAACGCATCCGGAATCTGCATCAGAATCGAGCGGTTTCCCGTGGACGGACAGCGCGCCGTGTGGATACGACCGGAATTGATCAGCAGAAATTGACCCGGAAGGACGGTCTTTGTGCGGTCCGAGAGCGTGACAATGGAGGAACCCTCCAGAATATAAATAATTTCCAGCGCGTCGTGCCAGTGCGGCGGCGAAAAACTGCCGAAATCGTCGGTTACACGAAATTCGATGCTGCGGTTCGGCTGCAGCGTGATGTGTTCCTGGCGTGTCTGGCGCGGCAGATGATCTTTGCGTGGCATAAAAAACTCCTTTTTTGTTCAACTTAGTGTATCACTATCTTATCACGAAACCCCCGAATTGGGTATAGCAATTTTTGTATGAAGTTGTTATAATAAATGAACACAAAGCCACGTCACATACGGCTTCGTGCAAACTCAATCTAAAGAAAAGTGAAGGAAGAAAACGTATGTATCAAGTATGGAGTAATTTTTTAAATCCCGGCCAGATCGCCATGCTGGGAATCGTGGTCACCTTTCTGCTGACCTTTCTGGCGTTAAAGCATCCATTTTCCTTTCTGCCGAGCGATCACGGCAGAGAATTTGCCGTAAACGGCGGCCTCTCCCGCGGAAAACTGCGCGGCGTCGGCCTCGTGATCGTCATCTGTTTCCTGATCGGAAGCGTATTGTTCCTGCCTCTTGGCGCCGAGTATGTGATCTACGCGATCCTGCTCGTCTGCATCATGCTGAGCGGCTACCTCGATGATGCATCCGAAACCCCGTGGAGCGATTACAAAAAAGGCGCGATTGACCTCGTCATCTCCATTGTGACCGTCATCACCTTTGTGAATTACAATTCCACCACGATCTACTTCGGAAGCATGTCCCTTACCATTCCGAAAGTGGTCTACATAATCCTCGGCATCATCCTGATCTGGATTTCGATCAACGTTACAAACTGTTCCGACGGTGTCGACGGACTCTGCGCGAGCCTTTCCTGCGTGGTCATCTTCGCGTTCAGTATGATTTTCCACGATGTCCTCGGAAGCTTCACCGTAGCCAATTACCTGTTCGTGGCAGCGCTTCTCGCGTACCTGTATTTCAATACCTCGCCGAGCAGCATGCTGATGGGCGACGCCGGTTCGAGAGCACTTGGCTTCTACATCGCCATCCTTGCCATGCAGTCCCGCCATCCGTTCTTATATCTGCTGATGGCAGGCGTGATGATCGTCGACGGAGGAATCGGCCTTGTCAAAGTATTTTTACTCCGTTTCCTGAAAATCGCGATCCTCAAAAATACAAGAACACCGCTGCATGACCATGTCCGCCTGAAATACAAATGGTCCGACAGTCAGGTTGTGATCCGCTTTGTGATCCTGCAGATCCTGCTGGCTGTCATTGCGTATCTGATTGTAGCATAAGAAAAAACACAAGAGAAACGGGAGTGTGTCTTTTGCAGACGTCTGCGGGGCACACTCCCGTTTTGCATCTCAGCCTCCGAATACACCAAAAAGATAGAAAAAGATAATATCGCCGTATTTTTTCACAGAATCCGCCCTGTTTTCGAAAGCAAGAGTGTGGTAGTATAAAATTACCAAAAAATGTCAGCCTGAAACAATAATTCTGTAAAGATTGATGAAAAGAAAGTGCTTTCAGCTATCTGTTTCAGGTTCATCCAATCAGGAGGTAATGAAAAGATGAAATTCACAGAAGGTTACTGGCTTCCGAGTGAAAAAGCAAATGCATCCCATGCAATGCAGGCTTATGAAGTAGAGCAGATCCCAGGCGGTATGCGTATCCTGGCTACCACCCGCCCGATCGAGCACAGAGGTATGACCCTGAACCTGCCGACCATCACCGTTGAGTTCGTGGCACACACACCGGATACCATCTCCATGGAAGCATGGCACTATGAAGCATACGACAACAAAGTTCCGTCCTTCGACAAAACAGAGAGCGTATACGAGGACGTAACCGTTACCATCAACGACGATGAGGCAGTTCTCGACACCGGAAGCGTACTGGTACGCGTACAGAGAAAAGGAATCTTCGCTTACACCTTTGAGGCAGACGGAAAAGTCCTGACCGGAAGCGGATTCCGCAACCTTTCCTATATCAGATGGGATCGCAAGCAGAGCACCATGCTGCCGGCACCGAACTACATGACCGAAAAATATCAGCCATACATGGTAAGTGAGCTGTCCCTTGGCGTAGGTGAGTGCGTATACGGCCTTGGCGAGAGATTCACCCCATTCGTGAAAAACGGACAGGTTGTCGATACCTGGAATGAAGACGGCGGTACTGCATCCGAGATCGGATACAAATGCGTGCCATTCTATATGACAAACAACGGCTACGGTATTCTCGTTGACAGCACCGACAACGTTTCCTTCGAAGTAGCAAGTGAAAAAGTTGAGTATGTCGGCTTCTCCGTACCGGGCGAGAGAATCAAATATTATCTGTTCCACGGCCCGTCACCGAAGAAGATCATGAACGAGTACACCGCACTGACCGGACGTCCGGCACTTCCTCCGGCATGGTCCTTTGGTCTGTGGCTGTCCACATCCTTCACCACCAACTACGACGAAGAGACCACCACATCCTTTATCGAGGGAATGGAGAAGAGAAATATTCCGCTGAGCGTATTCCATTTCGACTGCTTCTGGATGCATGAATTCCACTGGTGCGATTTCGAGTGGGATAAGAAATGCTTCCCGGACATCCGTGCAACCTTAAAGAAATATCATGACAAAGGCCTGCACATCTGCGCATGGATCAACCCGTACATCGCACAGGGAACCGCGTTCTTCAAAGAGGGTGCAGCAAACGGCTATCTCCTTCAGAGAGCAGACGGCAAGGGCGTATGGCAGACCGATAACTGGCAGGCTGGTATGGGTCTGGTAGACTTCACCAACCCGGATGCCGTAAAATGGTACACCGATAAACTGAAAACCGTTCTGGACTGCGGCGTAGACTGCTTCAAGACCGACTTCGGCGAGAGAATCCCGGTTGACGTTGTTTACCACGACGGAAGCGATCCGCAGGCAATGCACAACTACTATACATACCTGTACAACCAGGCAGTATTCAACCTGTTAAAAGAAGTAAAAGGCGAGAACGAGGCAGTTCTGTTTGCAAGAAGTGCAACAGCAGGAAGCCAGAAGTTCCCGGTACACTGGGGCGGCGACTGCTCCGCAAACTATCCGTCTATGGCAGAAACCCTGCGCGGCGGCCTTTCCTTCGCTATGAGCGGATTCTCCTTCTGGAGCCATGATATCTCCGGCTTCGAGAGCACCGCAACACCGGATCTGTACAAGAGATGGTGCGCATTCGGCCTCATGTCCACCCACAGCCGTCTGCACGGATCAGGAAGCTACCGTGTGCCGTGGCTGTTCGATGACGAAGCATGCGACGTTGTAAAATTCTTCACCAACCTGAAATGCTCTCTGATGCCGTACATCTTCCAGAAATCTGTAGAGGCACACGAGGAAGGAACCCCGGTAATGCGCCCAATGGTATTCGAGTTCATGAACGATCCGGCCGTTCCGTATCTGGATCAGCAGTACATGCTGGGTGATGCCCTTCTGGTTGCACCGGTATTCCGCGAGGATAAAGTTGCACAGTACTACCTGCCGGAAGGCACCTGGACCGAGCTTCTGACCGGCGAGACAAAAGAGGGCGGCAGATGGTATCAGGGAACCTACGACTACTTCTCCATGCCGCTGTATGTAAGAGAGAACAGCATCGTAGTAAGAGGAAACTGCGACACCAAACCGGATTACGACTACGCTGACCACGCAACTGTTTGCGTATATCAGTTAAAAGACGCAGCCGAGACAAAAGTTCCGGATATCCACGGAAACAATGTATTCACCGTAAAAGCAGTCAAAGACGGCGACACAGTGAAAGTATCCGTAGAAGGCGCACATACCGAACTGAAAGTAGAAGTCTTCGTCGGAAATGAGAAGAAAGAAGCTGTTCTGGCAGCAGATGCAAGCGAAGTTGTTGTTGCATAAGCATCGGAATGTAAGAATATAGGGAGGGAGAGGCACGGAAAAGCAAATTTTTCTGTGACCTCTCTTTTCAAAAAAGGAGAATAAAACAATGCGTTTTCAGACAAAAAATGGTGTATTAATTGCACAGGCAAACGGAGAAACACTGCGGATTGAGCCGTGGGGAAAAGATTCCTTACGTGTCCGCGCAACCATGCTTCCGGAATTTTCCGGAAAAGACTGGGCGCTGACCGAAGTGCCGGAAAAAACAGAGGCAAAAGCAGAGCAGTTTGAGGTCGATCATCTGGAAATCGACGGATCGATGGGAAAAAGAACCAGCGCATCGATCACCAATGGAAAAATCCGTGCTGTGGTCAACTTTGCAGGAGTTATCACCTTCTACAAAGAAGAACAGGAAATTTTAAGAGAATATCACCGTTGCTACGACGGAACGATCAGCAAAGAGAGCCGCTGCTTAAAAACGGTCAACCGTGAGTGGAAAGGTGTGATCGGCGGAAGCGAATACAGCCTGAACCTGAAATTTGAGAGCAACGACGGAGAGAAGATTTTCGGAATGGGCCAGTATCAGCAGAAATACATGGATCTGAAGGGATGCACCCTGGAGCTGGCGCAACGGAACTCCCAGATCAGCGTACCATTCGCCGTATCCAGCTTAGGATATGGTATGCTGTGGAACAATCCGGCTGTCGGACAGGTAACCTTCGGAAAGAACTACACCGAATGGACTGCACGCTCGACCAAAGATATGGACTACTGGCTGACCGCAGCCGATACACCGAAAGAGATCCTGGAAAATTACACCGCAGTGACCGGCCGCGCGCCGAAATTCCCGGAGGACCGTATGGGCCTGTGGCAGTGCAAGCTGCGCTACCGTACGCAGGAGGAAGTGCTTGAAGTGGCACGCCGCTACCAGAAGGAAGGCATCAAAATCGATCAGATTGTCATCGATTTCTTCCACTGGACCGTACAGGGCGACTGGAAATTCGATGAAAAATACTGGCCGGATCCAAAAGCCATGGTGGACGAACTGCATTCCATGGGAATCAAAGTTATCGTTTCCGTATGGCCAAGCGTAGACCGGAAGAGCGAGAATTTCTGGCCGATGCTGGACCGCGGCCTGCTGATTAAAACAGAGCGCGGCGCCCTGCAGACGTATGATTTCCAGGGGGACTGCGTGGAAATCGATGTGTTCAACCCGGAAACCAGAAAATACGTCTGGGAAGTCTGCAAGAAAAACTATTATGATTTTGGAATCGATGCCTTCTGGCTGGACAACTCAGAACCGGATTTCGGCGTTTACGATTTCGATCATTACCGCTATATCGACGGACCTGCTCTTTCCTGCAGCAATATCTATCCGCAGCTGTACAGCCGTGTCTTCTATGACGGCATGAAAGCAGAAGGAGAAGAAAATATTGTAAACCTGCTTCGCTGCGCCTGGGCCGGAAGCCAGAAATACGGAAATGTTGTATGGTCCGGCGATGTGCCGAGTACCTTTGAAGCCTTCTATGATCAGCTCCAGGCCGGCCTTAATATGGGTCTTGCCGGCATTCCGTGGTGGACAACCGATATCGGCGGCTTTATGACAGATGATGTCAACGACCCGGATTTCCAGCAGCTTCTGATCCGCTGGTATGAGTTTGCCGTTTACTCTGCTGTTTTCCGTATGCACGGCGACCGCGGACCGCACAACATTCCACCGCTCGATGACCGTGATTTTGGCGGCGGCTACCTGTATACCGGCCAGTCCAATGAACTGTGGAGCTATGGAGAAGAAAATTACCGGATCATGAAGAAATATTACGACATCCGCATCAGCATGCACGATTACATCAAACAGCTGTATGACGAGGCATCCGAAAACGGTTCTCCGCTGATCCGTACCATGTTCTATGAGTTCCCGGATGACAAAAAATGCTGGGAGCTGCAGGAACAGTATATGTTCGGAAGCGAATACCTGGTAGCGCCGATTTTCCATCTGAACGAGTTTGAGCGTGAAGTATATCTTCCGGAAGGACGCTGGGAAGACACCAGAGACGGAAAAGTGTACGAAGGCGGACAGACTATCCGTGCCGCTGCACCGATCGATTCGATTCCGGTATTTAAGAAAATGGCATAAGATCGTGTAAAAAGGTCAAAAAAGAAAACAGTACAGAAGACACACACAGCGTGGGGACTTTTCTGTACTGTTTTCTTTTCGACTCTAACTGCGCATCAGATATCCATATTTGCGCATCTGTCGGCGTATGATTTGCTCAACACGCTGGCGGATTTCCAGAGGGTAGTAATCGGCCAGAGAAGCCAGTTCCGTGCAGACATCTTTTGGAGTAAAGGAAAAGTGAAGCTGGATACCGTATAATTCCTCCGCAGCATCCAGCTGTGTATCAAAATCAGAGCTGAAAGGTTTGGCTTCGATGCGTTCCATACAAACATCCATCGGCAGATCCAGAGGGTAGTCATTGCTAATGTCTGCAAACAGGCATAAACCCTGATCGAACAGAGGACTTGGAGAATATTGCTCTGTTTCTGTATCATATAGAACAGCGATGTTGTTGGTGTGCCGGTCTTCGTTTAGAAAGAAGGCATCAATTTCCAGCATAGCGGTCAGATATGCACCGAAATTCTGAATTCCCGTCATGTGTTCCATCTGATCTGCCAGAAAACGAATGCGTTCCGCCGGTTCTGAAAAAGCAGCAAGCGTGATTGCCAGACTGTCTCCGGTATTCTGGCGGTACAGTTTTTCCAATGGGATCAGCATCTGATTTGCTTTTAGAAAATCAGGACTGGAACAGCCACTGCGGAGAGTACCGCGGTATGCAATCCGAACTGGCTGATACAGGACAAACGGGTGGGAAAGAGAGCTTTTTTGCAGTAAATGAGACACCAGTGTCTCCGAGAGTCCCTCATATCCCATATAGTCGGATTTGTACCAGATATTACCGATTTTCCACTTGAGCTGGTCCCCTTTTGAGGTGTGATCTGTTTTTTTGACAGGCAGCTGATTATCAAGACGGATCTGTTCCATGGCGTGCCTCCTTATTTTTCAGAATCAGGATCCATTGCTCGTCACCGG
Source organism: Blautia sp. OF09-25XD (assembly GCF_003482095.1). Lineage (NCBI taxonomy): Bacteria > Bacillati > Bacillota > Clostridia > Lachnospirales > Lachnospiraceae > Blautia > Blautia sp. OF09-25XD. The sequence goes on along the minus strand of NZ_QUMG01000022.1, from coordinate 17,511 downwards.
CCATTCGCCCATCTGTTTTTTCAATGATAAGCAGCGGATCATAAAAGGGAAGTCCCATTTCTTTTAAAATATCTTTGGCATGATCGCGTGTTTTGGGAAAACAGCGGCTTTCCAGAAACCAGGTAAAATCATCCCAGGTCGGATGCTCCACAACGCCAAAGGCACGAAGCGGAATTTTTTTTGTGTAATTCTGGATTGCAATTTTCTCATGACGGAAGTCGATATCAATCGTTGTGCAAAGCTGATCGCGGTAAAGAAAACACATCCGCGTTTTGACATCGGGATCCGTGCTGAAACAGTGGGCACGGGCGATTTGATTGTATACCGTCTGCCTGCTGACCTGAAAGGTGCGCGCGATCTCGGCAATACTTTTTCCCTGCTGCTGCAAGGCAGCCATCTGAATGATTTGTGGCAGCGAAAAAGCAGGTTTTCTTCCAGCTGCATGGCGCAGGGCTTCTTTTTTGGCTAACTGCTGGTATTGTTCCGCGTCTTTGGAAAGCCTGCGCAGCTCCTTTGGATCTGTTGTTCCAAAGATCTCGTAAATCTGTTGCTCAAATGTGTTTTTCATGCAATCACCTCGTTTCTGCCATTACTGTATCACAGAGATCTGAAAGCGTCAAGAAATCATTTATTGACAAAAAACGAACTGATTGAGAAAAGTTACGGCTCGCAGATGTCTGAGAACAGCAATCATGGCGATGAAAGAACTTCCCTGCAGTGCAGGCAAAAGCTTGGCAGAAAAAAGCAAAGGCAGACCCCATTCTGCGTGAAAAACTGCTTCAGACAAGGGAAAATCCGAATCCAATCCACGCATTCTGCGAAATCTGCCATGCCTATGGCGTTTCCATCTATGAAATGGATCTTGCCATGGCAGGTGAAGAATTTTACGCAGAAATCAAACGCAGCACCAATGGCGGCGGAGAAAATTCCCCGGCGCTTGAAGGGGAAGATGACTTCTATGAGCTGTTTCTGGCAGCGTTAGAAAATATATGATTTTTTGCGAAGAATGTAAGTATTGATGAGTGTGGAAAGCTGCATGGACAGTGCCTGATGAACCTGCGAAGGGCTTGCCATGTCGTAGACGACACCGTCAAAAACTTCGAAGCGTTTCTCTTCTGGAAGCATTTCATACTGTTCCAGCGTGACTTTTTCGAGCTGTGGTTGAAGAACTGGCGTCATAAAATACACATCTTTTCCCAAAAATGAAATGAAATCGCTTAAAATTCTTTCTTTAAATGTTCTGCGAGAATCGTATCGTAATCGCCTTCGATTTCCTCATCGCGCCCTGCATACCGCAGATTGGTCTCCACGCCGACCGGCTCCACATCGTCTGCAAATTCCCAGATATGATACCGCAGACCGCGGTGCTCAAAGTCGATGCTTCCGCAGTTATCCTCTTCCGTATAGGAAAACGTGATTTTTTTCTCGTTTAAGACAGATTGAATTTGTGTCATATGCATAAAGCGTGATACCTCCGATTTTGTAGTTATCTGGAATAAAAAACAGCTACATTTGTTTACATTAGTATAGAACAGGGCGGGAGAAAATTCAATCGAAATTCTGGTCAGAATCATCGCAGCAGCTCTCACACGCGGTGTGCAGAGACAGCACGGCGTCGGAACGACCATCAAACATTACGCCTGCAACAATCAGGAAGAAAACCGCCGCGGCGTATCGAGCATCGTCTCCGAGCGCGCCCTGCGTGAGATCTATCTGAAGGGCTTCGAAATTGCAATCAAAGAATCCCAGCCAAAGGCAATTATGACATCCTACAACAAGGTAAACGGTGTCCACACCGCCAACAGCTATGATCTGTGCACAACCGCTGCAAGAAAGGAATGGGGCTTTGCCGGCATCATCATGACCGACTGGACCACAACAAACGCCGACGGAGGCTCCTCCGCCGCAAAATGCATCGCCGCCGGAAATGATCTTGTGATGCCGGGAACCGACACCGACCGCCGCGAAATCCTGGATGCGCTGAGTGCCGAAAATGACCAGTATCTCGAGGAAAAAGACCTGACCGCCTGTGCCCAGAGAATCCTGGAAATGATTTTTACTTCCAATTCATATGAATAATGCGGCGTTTTCAGGGATAAAATAACATCAGAAATAGCTGCCGCCCCTTCGCAAAGCAAAATTTTCCATGCGGGCTTTGAATGTTACAGTTCGCTGAGATGCAGTGAACTGTAACATTCAAATAGTTGGGCAATTTCACGATTGAAATTTCCCATAACATGTATTAGAATATAAATGATATCAATAAATACGAGGACGTGAAAAGAATGTCAGGATTAAGTAACACACAATATTTTAAAGTAAAAACAGAGCCGGAGATTCAGGTAAAAGAGGTACTCGAAACCGTTTACAACGCCATGGTAGAAAAAGGGTATAATCCAGTCAACCAGATCGTAGGCTATATCATGTCAGGCGACCCGACGTACATCACAAGCTTTAAGGGAGCCAGAAGCCTGATCATGAAAGTAGAGCGTGACGAGCTGGTAGAGGAACTGTTAAAAGAGTACATCAAAAATGAATCCTGGAAGTGAGCGTAATTACTATGAGAATAATGGGATTAGATTACGGCTCAAAAACAGTAGGGGTGGCAGTCAGCGACGCCCTGGGTCTTACTGCGCAGGGAATCGAAATTGTCCGCAGAAAATCGGAGAATAAGCTGCGTCAGACGCTGGCCCGGATTGAAGAGATAGCAAAAGAGTACGGCGTGGAAAAAATCGTACTCGGCTTCCCGAAACATATGAACAACGACATCGGAGAGCGGGCCGAAAAATCTCTCGAGTTCAAAGAAATGCTGGAGAGACGGACAGGCCTGCCCGTTGTTATGTGGGACGAGCGGCTGACAACGGTCGAAGCAGACCGCACCATGATGGAAACCGGAATCCGCAGGGAAAACCGCAAGGAGTACGTAGATATGATTGCAGCTGTTTTTATCCTGCAGGGATATCTGGACTATCTTTTCCATCAGAAGGAATCACAGGAAAACTGAACAAAGGAATATTGTATGGAAAAAATAACATTTGTAACAGATGATGGCGGCAAAGAAGAATTTTACGTGGAGGAGCAGACCAGAATCAACGGAGTCAACTATATTCTGGTATCCGATTCAAAGGACGACGAGGCAAATGCCTATATTCTGAAGGATATCTCCACCGACACCGACGCAGAGGCAGAGTATGTTGTGGTAGAAGACGACACCGAATTCGATGCCGTTTCCGGCGTATTTGCTTCCATGTTGGATGACGAGGCAGACATCACCTATTGAACCAGCCGTTTTGAAGCCATACCGGGACGCAGACGAAGCGGGACCGGGACAGCGCTTTAAAGGGCAAATCCTGCAGGTGCGGGACATGCTCCATCAGCCTGAAGTGACGCTCAGGGGATGCGTGCGTGAAGCCGTACCGGTAACGGAATCGTTTGGAAAACATGCGCGGAGGTGCTATTTGAAAAAGAATAATGGAAGTAAATTAAAAATTATACCGCTTGGCGGTCTGGAACAGATCGGTATGAACATCACCGTTTTCGAGTATGAGGACAGTATCATCGTCGTAGACTGCGGACTTGCATTCCCGGAAGACGACATGCTCGGTATCGACCTGGTCATCCCGGATGTAACATATCTGAAAGAAAACATCGACAAAGTCAAAGGCTTCGTCATCACCCACGGCCACGAGGACCATATCGGAGCCCTGCCTTACATCTTAAAAGAAGTGAATGTACCGGTCTACGCCACCAAACTGACGATTGGCCTGATCGAAAACAAATTAAAGGAGCACAACCTGCTCCGTACCACAAAACGGAAAATCATCAAACACGGACAGTCCATCAACCTGGGCGCATTCCGCATTGAGTTTATCAAAACAAACCACAGTATTGCAGATGCAGCAGCACTGGCAATCTACTCCCCGGCTGGCATCATCGTCCACACCGGAGACTTCAAAGTCGATTACACACCAGTCTTTGGTGATGTCATCGACCTGCAGAGATTCGCAGAGATCGGAAAGAAAGGCGTTCTGGCACTGATGTGCGACAGTACCAATGCAGAGCGGCCTGGCTTTACCATGTCCGAGCGGACCGTAGGAAAGACGATCGACGGCCTGTTTGCCGAGCATCAGAATTCCCGAATCATCATCGCAACCTTCGCATCGAACGTCGACCGTGTGCAGCAGATCATCAACTCTGCTTATAAATATGGCCGTAAAGTTGTCATCGAGGCCGCAGTATGGTCAACATCATCTCCATCGCGCAGGAGCTGGGCTACATCAATATCCCGGAAAATACCCTGATCGATGTGGAACAGATGAAAAACTACACCGGCGAGCAGCTTGTCCTGATCACCACCGGAAGCCAGGGCGAGTCCATGGCAGCACTGTCCCGTATGGCGGCACATCTGCACAAAAAGATCTCGATCCTGCCGGGCGACACCGTGATCTTCAGTTCCCACCCGATCCCGGGAAATGAAAAAGCCGTTTCGAACGTCATCAACGAACTGTCTGCACAGGGTGCCAACGTCGTATTCCAGGACGTTCACGTATCCGGACATGCCTGCCAGGAGGAAATCAAGCTGATCTACTCCCTGGTAAAACCGAAATACGCGATCCCGGTACACGGCGAATACCGTCACTTAAAAGCACACGCAGAAGTAGCACAGAGCCTCGGCATCCCGAAAGAGAACATCTTCCTCATGTATTCCGGTGATGTCATGGAACTCGATGAGGACGGCGCAGCAGTAACTGGCAAAGTCCACACCGGAGCCATCATGGTCGACGGACTCGGCGTTGGTGATGTAGGAAATATCGTCCTGCGTGACCGCCAGCATCTGTCCGAGGACGGAATCATGGTCGTTGTACTGACTCTCGAAAAGAGAACGAACCAGCTTCTGGCCGGCCCGGACATCGTATCCCGCGGTTTCGTCTATGTACGCGAATCCGAGGATTTGATGGGCGAGGCAAGAGAAGTTGTAGAAGAGGCGCTGGATGGCTGCCTTTCCAAAAATATCTCCGACTGGGCAAGATCAAATCCACGATCAAAGATGCCCTCGGCGATTATGTATGGAAGAAAACAAAGAGAAGACCGATGATCCTTCCGATCATCATGGAGGCATAAATACCATGGACAAAGTAACAGAATGTCTGGATGCGCTCATCGAAGAAATGAGGGAGAGCAGGGCATATCAGAATTACTTGTGGATGGAAGAGGAACTTGAAAAAGACCCGGACTTAAAAAGCCGGGTCGACGACTATCGAATCCGCAACTACCGACTGCAGCAGTCCGAAAACGTAGACCTTTACGATGCGGTAGATTCCCTGGAGCGGGATTCCTGCGCACTCCGCAAAAGCGAGAAGGCAAACGCTTATCTTGAGGCGGAGCTTGAGGTCTGTAAGATGGTACAGAAGGTGCAGGACCGTATTTCAGAAGAAATCCGCATCGGCGTACCGGAAATCTAAAACCGAAAATCAAAAGGAGAGCGCCCATGTCCGAAAAGAAAAGGGATGCCGGATACCACGCAGCGCTGACAGGTGCGAAAGGAACCGTGCGCCTGCTCATTTACGTCTGCGTAATTCTTGTGATCATTCTAGCAGCGAAAACTTCATATCAGTTTGGACATGACGTGTTTGCTGAGGAGCCAGTCGCATCCAGAGGAAAAGGAAAGAAAGTCACCGTACAGGTGCGTTCCGGCATGGAGGCGAAAGAACTTGGCGAACTCCTGAAAGACAACGGACTGATCGACGAAAGCCTTCTGGTTTTCGAAGTCCAGTACCGCCTGTCCGGCTACTACGGCGGCATCAAGGACGGTTCCTACGTGCTGAACACCGCACAGACCGTCGATGAAATGCTGGAAATTCTGGCGGGCGTCAACACCGAAGGACAGCCGTCCGCGGAATAACGCACGTTTGCAAAACAAGAGGAATCTTACATGATAATAGACGAACGAATGGTAACCTACATCAATTCCCTGGACACCGGCCACACCCCGTTTCTGGAAAATCTGGAGCGGACGGCCAAACAGACAAAAGTGCCGATCATTCGCCGTGAAATGCAGAGCTTTTTAAAAGTATTCTTAAAGATGAAACAGCCAAAGAGAATCCTGGAGGTAGGAACTGCCGTAGGATTCTCTGCTGTTTTCATGGCACAGTACGGCGAACCGGACGCAGAGATTACCACAATAGAAAATTACGAAAAACGCATCCCGATCGCACGGGAGAACTTCGAAAAATCCGGCTTTGCCGACCACATTACCCTGATTCCGGGAGACGCTGCAGAAGTCTTAAAAACCCTGGACGGCCCGTACGATTTTATCTTTATGGATGCCGCAAAGGGACAGTACATCCATTTCCTGCCGGAGGTCTTACGCCTTCTCGACGAAAAAGGCGTGCTGATTACTGACAATGTGCTGCAGGATGGCGACGTCATCGAATCCCGCTTCGCCGTGGAACGCCGGAACCGCACGATCCACAAACGGATGCGGGAATACTTATTTGAACTGACACACAATGAAGGGCTGCTGACATCGGTCGTGCCGCTGGGAGATGGAATCGCGATTACGATGAAAAGCCATGAGAAGAGAGAGGAAACAACATGAGAAAACCGGAATTACTGGTTCCAGCCAGCAGTCTGGAAGTATTAAAAGTAGCAGTGATCTTCGGCGCAGATGCCGTATATATCGGCGGAGAAGTCTTCGGACTCCGCGCGAAGGCGAAGAACTTTTCGATGGAAGATATGAAAGAAGGCGTGGAGTTTGCGCATGAGCATGGCGTAAAGGTCTATGTCACCGCGAATATTCTGGCACATAACCAGGATCTTGAGGGCGTGTGCGCTTACTTTGCCGAATTAAAAGAGATCGGGCCGGATGCACTCATTATTTCGGATCCGGGAGTGTATCGGATTGCGATGGAAGTGTGCCCGGAGATTGAGCGGCATATCAGTACACAGGCGAATAATACGAACTATGGGACGTATCAGTTCTGGTATGAGCAGGGAGCGAAACGTGTCGTGACGGCAAGAGAACTGTCTCTGGCGGAGATCAAAGAGATTCGGGAGCATATTCCGGAGGAGATGGAGATCGAGACGTTTATTCATGGGGCGATGTGTATTTCGTACTCGGGTAGATGTCTGCTGTCCAATTATTTCACGGGAAGAGATGCGAACCAGGGGGCTTGTACACATCCGTGCCGGTGGAAGTATGCGGTCGTGGAAGAGTCCAGACCGGGGGAGTATCTGCCGGTGTATGAGAATGAGAGAGGGACGTATATCTTTAACTCGAAAGACCTTTGTATGATTGAGCATATCCCGGATTTGCTGGATGCGGGGATTGACAGTTATAAGATTGAAGGAAGAATGAAGACGGCGCTGTATGTGGCGACGGTGGCAAGGACGTATCGGAAGGCGATTGATGATTATCTGGAGAGCCTAAGAAGTATGAGGAGAATATGGAATGGTATCGGGATCAGATCTCGAACTGTACGTACAGGCAGTTTACGACGGGATTTTTCTATGGGAAGCCGGATCATGAGAGCCAGATTTATGATAGTAATACGTATGTGAAGGAGTATACGTATCTGGGGATTGTTGGGGAGAAGAATGAAAAAAGCAGATATGCGATTGAGCAGAGGAATAAGTTTTCGGTTGGGGAAGAGATTGAAGTGATGAAACCGGATGGGGAGAATGTCTGCGTTACGGTGAAGGGGATCTGGGATGATGAAGGGAACCAGATGGAGAGTGCGCCGCATCCGAAGCAGAAATTGTGGATTGATCTTGGCGTGGAATTGGATAGGTTTGATATTTTGAGAAGGAAAGAAATGGAATAGGATAGGAAAATAAAAGGGGATTAGGAACGTGTCATTTTCGAAAGGCTGCTAATCCTTTTTTTGTGCGAATAGAGATTATGTAAAATAATGGTAATGATAAAAGAAACAAATAGGAAAAAGTTCGACATTCTGTGAAAAAAGTTGCTTCATAATGTTTACAAACTGGAGCAAATAAGCTAGAATGTACATGATATTATTGGACTAAGGCTAAATGCTGTTTTAATAGGCCATAAGTCACAAAAATATGTTAAGTATCATTACAAACGGAATGTATATAACTGGCAATGTCTACTCAACAAACCGTATTGACGTAGCATTGCCAAAAAGAACCTGTTTTGCACACTAATTGAGTTGCTGAAATTGGCTATATTTCACAGCTGTATGAACTAAAAATGCCAAAAATATATACAGAATGCTGAACTTTTGACCCATATGGCACATAATTGGCACAACTTTTTCAGAAGAATCATAGAAATGGCGGAAAACAGGAGAAAACAACAAAAATCCATGAGCTTATCATTAACGTCTGAAACTGCTGTTGAGTACACTATCTGACCCGCTAATGACACCTACATCATAACGGTTTGTTGAGTCATGAAAAATAGAGAAAAACAGATGATTTCTACTTCAAAAAACAGCTGTTGAGTAGAGCATGAATGGTGATGATAATTACATGTTTTGAGTGGTTAAAGTGAATGTTTTGTTCACAACGAACAATGAATGGTGAGAATTGGACTGAATGATATATATAGTTTTAACAAAACTCATGTGCCGACAGGGTTCGATTCAACAATCCAACACTTAGAAAAAACATCATTGCAGGGTATACGGGGTTCGACCGTACAAATCAACACTTCGGCTATAGAGAAATAGAAACGAGTGTACTCAACGGATGTTTTATGGAGTAGAAACATGATTGCTGGGGTAATCGGATACGACAGTATAAGAAAACACTTAGCCGAGTGTGGTTATCACACAGTGGAAATTAGAGAGAAATGCCATCCATATGGATGTGTACATAGAAAATTAGAGGATATGCCCGATGAGGGCCGGAGGAGTAAATAACATGAAGAATTACAAAATCGCCGTTGCGGGTACTGGTTATGTGGGATTATCCATTGCCACCTTGCTTTCCCAGCACCACCAGGTAACCGCAGTTGATATTGTTCCGGAGAAAGTTGAGATGATCAATAATCGCAAGTCTCCGATTCAGGATGATTATATTGAAAAATACCTTGCAGAGAAAGAATTGAACCTGACCGCAACTCTGGATGCAAAGGCTGCATACTCTGATGCGGACTTTGTTGTAATAGCGGCCCCTACGAACTACGATAGCCACACCCAGCACTTTGACACATCTGCAGTCGAAGCTGTGATCAAGCTGGTCATGGAATATAACCCGAACGCCATCATGGTCATCAAGTCCACGATCCCTGTGGGCTACACCGCATCCGTGCGTGAGAAGTTCAACAGCAGGAACATCATCTTCAGCCCGGAATTTTTAAGAGAAAGCAAAGCACTGTACGACAATCTTTATCCTTCTCGTATCATCGTTGGCACTGATTTGGAAGACGAAAGATTAGTAGAAGCAGCACACGAGTTTGCTGGTCTGCTGCAGGAAGGTGCTATCAAGGAGAACATAGACACTCTGTTTATGGGCTTCACCGAGGCAGAGGCAGTCAAATTGTTTGCCAATACATATCTGGCCCTGCGCGTGGCTTACTTTAACGAACTGGACACCTATGCAGAGAGCAAGGGCTTGAACACCCAGCAGATTATCGACGGTGTATGCCTTGACCCTCGTATTGGTAGACACTACAACAATCCGTCCTTTGGCTACGGCGGATACTGCCTGCCGAAGGATACCAAGCAGCTGCTGGCTAACTATGCAGATGTGCCGGAGAACCTGATCGAGGCTATTGTCGAGAGTAACAGAACTCGTAAAGACTTCATCGCCGACCGCGTTCTAAAGCTGGCTGGTTATTATGGTTATGACGAGGATAACGAGTACGATAAGGAACAGGAAAAATCTGTGACCATCGGTGTGTACCGCCTGACCATGAAGAGCAACAGCGATAACTTCCGTCAGAGTTCTATTCAGGGTGTCATGAAGCGTATCAAGGCCAAGGGTGCAACGGTTGTGATTTATGAGCCGACTCTGAAAGATGGCGAGACATTCTTCGGATCAGTAGTGGTTAATGATCTGGCTAAGTTCAAGGAAATGAGCCATGCCATCATCGCAAATCGGTATAGTAAAGATCTTGATGATGTGAAAGAAAAAGTTTATACGAGAGATATTTTCCAGAGAGATTAAGAGATAGATGAGGCAATAAAAGATGGATATCAAAAAAGAATACGAGCGTTGGTTGGAAAACGCAACAGCAGATGCAGACGTTGCCGCTGAACTGAAAACGCTAGATGATACAAAAATTGAGGATGCTTTTTACCGTGACCTCGCCTTTGGCACGGGTGGTCTGCGTGGTGTCATCGGTGCAGGCACCAACCGCATGAACATCTATACTGTGGCAAAAGCTTCTCAGGGTTTGGCTGACTATTTGAAGAAGAACTTTGCAGAGCCGTCTGTAGCAATCGGCTATGACAGCCGTATCAAGAGCGATGTGTTCGCCAAGGTTGCCGCAGGCGTGTTTGCTGCCAATGGCGTTAAGGTCAATATCTGGACTGTCCTGATGCCGGTGCCGACTGTGTCTTTTGCGACCCGGTATCTGCACACCTCTGCTGGCGTGATGGTCACTGCTTCTCACAATCCCAGCAAATACAATGGCTACAAGGTTTATGGTGCAGATGGCTGCCAGATCACGACCGAAGCTGCCGCCGAAATTTTGGCTGAGATTGAAAAACTGGACATCTTTGCAGATGTAAAGCACAGCAATTTTGAAGCGGGTCTTGCAAACGGTAGTATCAAATACATCCCGGATGAGGTCTGTACTGCCTTTGTGAATGAGGTCAAGAATCAATCTGTTCTGTTTGGTGAAGAGGTCAATAAAAATGTTGCCATCGTTTACAGTCCTCTGAACGGTACAGGTCTGAAGCCTGTGACCCGTACCCTGAAAGAGATGGGCTACACCAATATTACGGTGGTCAAGGAGCAGGAGCAGCCGGATGGCAATTTCCCGACCTGCCCGTACCCGAACCCGGAGATCAAGGAAGCAATGGCACTGGGTATGGAATATGCCAAGAAGTGCAACGCTGACCTGTTGCTGGCAACTGACCCGGATTGTGACCGTGTAGGTATTGCCGTTAAAAACAAAGCAGGCGAGTATGAACTGCTGTCTGGTAACCAGACTGGTATGCTGCTGCTGGACTACATTTGTAGCCAGCGTATGAAGCATGGCAAGATGCCTGCTGACCCTGTGATGGTTAAAACTATCGTCACGATGGATATGGGTGAGCAGATTGCTACTAACTATGGCCTGCGCACCATCAATGTGCTGACTGGTTTTAAGTTCATCGGTGAGCAGATCGGCAAGCTGGAGCAACAGGGCAAGGCTGACAGTTATGTGTTTGGTTTTGAGGAAAGCTATGGCTATCTGACCGGTTCCTATGTTCGTGACAAGGACGGCGTGGACGGTGCCTACATGATCTGCGAAATGTTCAGCTACTATGCGACCAAGGGCATCAGCCTGCTGGATAAGCTGGACGAGCTGTACAAGACCTACGGCTACTGCCTGAATACCCTGCACAGCTACGAGTTTGATGGCAGTGCAGGTTTTGCCAAGATGCAGAGCATCATGCAGGCATTCCGCGGCGGCATTAAAGAGTTTGGCAGCAAGAAGGTCGTTAAGCTGCTGGACTATGCGCCGGGTCTGGATGGTCTGCCCAAGTCTGATGTGTTGAAGTTCCTGCTAGAAGATAACTGTTCCATTGTGGTGCGTCCTTCCGGTACGGAACCGAAACTCAAGACCTATATCTCTGTCAGCGCAGAGAATAAAGAAGCGGCCGAAAAGGTGGAAGCAGAGATTCGTAAGAGTGCTGAAGAATTCTTGAAGTAAAGATAGAGGAGAAAAAATTATGAATATTATTTTACTTTCCGGTGGTTCTGGTAAGCGTCTTTGGCCCCTTTCCAATGATGTACGTAGTAAGCAGTTCATCAAGCTGTTCAAGAATAATGATGAGTACGAGTCTATGGTGCAGCGTGTGTATCGCCAGATTACCACGGTGGATGCTGATGCAAAGATTACTATTGCAACGAGCAAATCGCAGGCAAGCGCCATAAAGAATCAGTTAGGTGAAAAGGCTTCTATTTGTGTAGAGCCTTGCCGCCGCGATACGTTCCCGGCCATCGCACTGGCTGCAGCCTATCTCCACGATGAACTGGGCGTTGATGAGAATGAAGCTGTTGTTGTCTGCCCGGTTGACCCTTATGTAGATAATACCTATTACGAAGCTGTTAAGACTCTGCAGGAACTGGCAGAGCAGGGTGACGCAAATCTGACTCTGATGGGCATTGAACCGACCTATCCTAGTGAGAAGTACGGTTACATTATTCCTGAAAGCGGCGAAAACGTCAGCAAGGTTAAGGAATTCAAGGAAAAGCCGGATGTGGAAACGGCCAAGAAGTATCTGGCTCAGAGTGCACTGTGGAATGCCGGCATCTTTGCATTTAAGCTAGGGTATCTACTGGACAAAGCACATAGCATGATCGACTTTGAAGATTATCGCGATCTGTTTAATAAGTACGATACTCTGACTAAGATCAGCTTTGACTATGCTGTAGTTGAGAAAGAGTCCAGCATTCAGGTTCTGCGTTACAGCGGTGACTGGAAGGATGTCGGCACTTGGAACATGATGGCAGAGGTCATGGCAGATAAGACCAAGGGCAAGGCCATTCTGGACGAAACTTGTGAGAATACTAATGTGGTGAATGAGCTGAATATCCCGATTCTCTGCATGGGTTGCAAGGATATGATTGTTGCCGCCAGTGGTGATGGTATCTTAATCGCTGATAAAGAACGCAGCGGTTATATGAAGCCTTATGTGGAAAAAATCGAAACCGAGGCAATGTATGCTGAGAAGTCTTGGGGTACTTATACAGTTATCGATGTTCAGCCTGGTTCTATGACAGTCAAGGTTTCCATGAGAGCTGGCGAGCATATGACTTACCATATGCATAACTACCGCGAGGAAGTATGGACTGTAGTTTCTGGTAAAGGTAAGGCAATCGTTGACGGCATGGAGCAGGTACTCCGCACTGGTGATGTAATTACTATTGCGGCAGGTTGCAAGCATACAGTGGAGGCTATTACGGCACTGGATATGATTGAAGTACAGCTTGGAGAAGAAATCAGCGTTGCAGATAAGATTAAATTTCCGATGGAATAAAAAACAGTGGGAGACAGAGTAATGGAAATCATGAAATTGATTCCGACGGGTAAAGATTATTTGTGGGGTGGTACTCGACTTCGGGAAGAATATGGTAAAGAGATTGATTTAACACCATTGGCAGAAACTTGGGAGTGTTCAGTTCATCCAGATGGCCCAAGCTATGTGGCAAATGGTACATATAAAGGAAAAACACTGGCTGAAGTGTTGAAAGCACATTCTGAATACCTTGGAACAAAAGTAGAAAACGGTGAACTTCCAGTATTGGTTAAGTTTATCGATGCCAAGAAAGATCTCTCAGTTCAAGTTCATCCAAGCGATGAATATGCAAGAGAGCATGAAGGTGACAATGGCAAGACCGAGATGTGGTATGTCATTGATGCTGATGAGGGTGCAAGTCTTATATATGGCTTTCAGCATGAGGTGACGGAGAAAATTCTCCGAAAGGCAGTTGAAACAGGAACACTGGATAAGCACTTGCAAAAAGTTCCAGTCCACAAGGGCGATACCTACTTTGTTCCGGCGGGGACTGTGCACGGTATTGGCAAGGGTATTTTGGTAGCAGAAATTCAGGAAAGCTCCAATGTAACCTACCGTGTCTACGATTATGAGCGTGTGGACAAGAACGGTAAAAAACGGGAACTGCATTTCGATAAAGCTGTGCAGGTTATGAACATGAAGGTCGCACCGGATGTGAGTCAGAAACCGAGAATGGTGAAGTATTATTCTGGTTGCTCTCGTGAATTGCTCTGCCGTTGCAAGTACTTTGAAACGGAGCGGATTCAGGTCACAAAGGGCTTTGCTTTTTCCGTGATGGACACTTCTTTTCAGGTGTTGATGTGCCTTGATGGATATGGAGAAGTACAGACGATGGATGCGGAGCAGAAGCCGATGCGATTCAGCAAGGGAGAAACACTGTTTTTGCCTGCAGGATTGGGCAGATGCTTGGTCGTTGGTGATGCAGAATTGATTAAAGTTCGGTGCTAATAGGCTTGTAGTGAGGATGAATAAATGTCAAGAATGAAGTTTATGAATACAGAGATTGATAACTTGACAATGCAGGAAACGCTGCAGGCTATTGATCGGCTGATTCAAGAGGATAGAAGTGCATATGTGGTAACCCCGAACGTGGATCACATTGTACAGCTTGAAACAAGTAAAGAATTACAGGCGGTTTATGAGAATGCGTCATTGATTCTGACGGATGGCAAACCACTGTTGTGGATCGCCAAATGGTATGGAACACCGATTAAAGAGAAAATTTCAGGATCGGATTTGTTCCCACTCTTGTGTGATATGGCTGCGAAAAAAGGATATAAGATGTTTTTTTTAGGTGCGGCTGAAGGTGTAGCTGCAAAAGCGGCGGAAAACCTAGCAAATAAATTTAAAGGATTACAGGTTGTTGGTACATATTCTCCACCATTCGGGTTTGAAAAAAATCAGGATGAGATGGATAAAATTAAATCCATGATAAAAGAGGCTGCCCCGCACATTTTGATTGTTGGTCTAGGCTGCCCGAAACAGGAAAAGTTCATGTACCACCACTGTAAAGAACTCGGAGTACCAATTTCCTTTGGATTGGGTGCCAGCTTTGACTTTGAAGCAGGTAATATCAAAAGAGCACCTCGTTGGATGTCCAATCATGGCTTAGAGTGGCTTTTTAGAATAACACAAGATCCAAAGCGCATGGCAAAACGCTACCTGATAGATGATCGAAAGATTCTTGGTTTAGCAATTAAGTATAGAAAAATAGGTGGATAAATGGACTTAGTAACAATAATCACACCCGTTTATAATGGCGAAAAATACTTGCAACGCTATTTTGCGCAGATAAATGCGATTGGGTATAAAAATTTACAGATAATCGTTGTTAACGATGGAAGTAAAGATGAAACATCAGAAATTGTACAAAAATATGCAGAGGAAGATAGCAGAATAGAATTCATCGATAAAAAAGTGAATGAGGGTGTCAGCAGCGCAAGAAATGATGCATTAAAAAGGGCCAAAGGAACGTTTTGTTTCTTTTTCGATTGTGATGATACTTTTGATGCACAAATTGTTGAAAAATGCGTAGCGAAAGTAAAATCTGATACAGACACTGTTTGCTATAATTATGCATCAATACGCAGAAATGGAAGCGTAGCTGAACATAAGTTTTCCTATTTGAAACGTCAATATAATAAAAAGGAAATTCTGGAACAGGTACTGCCAAATTCCTTTGGAACATCGATAGCAGATTTAAAGGGATACCTTTCAGGCAAGCGAGGAATGCGCCAGGGAAAGGAACTAAATGGGCCATGGCGTATGATGTATTCACTTAAGATAATCCGAGAGGAAAATATCTTTTTCCGAAAAGATTTGCGTGTTGGTGAAGACACGATTTTCACTAACAAATATCTGGCAGTAGCGGATGTGATTTATACGATAGATGAGCCGCTGTATTATCTCCACAACAACGACGGGTCAGCGATAGAAGCATATAATCTTGATGTCAATCGAATGATTTCAGGGAAGTTGCAGCTTATCCGAGCGAAAGATGAATTAAGTAATGAACTGCAACAGATGGGCATGGATACATATGAGCTGTGGGGGGGGAGTACATACTTTCTTCCGTTCAAATTGGCTATGCTCTAGCGAAGGATAAAAAATTATCAATTGCTGAAAAATGTAAGGCTTTGAAAAGTTACCATTTGAATTCTATAGTTAGGAACCAATGGAACCGTCTGAAAACAAAAGATATTATTGAAACAAAAAGCATTAAGGCAATTCCGGTTTTCTTATTAAAAATAAACTGGATAGCTATTACAGAATTGATGCTCATCCTGTTTTGTAAAATGGGATTTAAAATCAGCTGAGAAAGGGCAGAGATGAAAGTATTAATAGATTTGACTTCTCTTGCAGATAACTTTTCTGGAATTGAGCGATTTGCACTTAGTATTACGAAAGAATTGATTTCGGATCAGAGCAGAAGTGATATTGAATATATACTCGTTTTCAAAAATGAGATACATAAAGATTTTTCTGCGGAGCAGAACAATGTTAGAAAAATTATTGTAAGAGGAAAGAATAAACTGATTTTTAATCAGTTGCAGTTACCATTAAAACTAACAACTATAAAAGCAGATTACTACTTTTTTCCGGCGTTCCCAGCACCATTTTTCTTTTTTAACAGAAATGCAATAAGTGCAATTCATGATGTTGGGTGTTGGGATTGTCCAAGTAAAAATAAAAGGTACATGACTCTCTATTTTAAGCTCATGTACAGAAAAGCTGCGCTTGGGCATAAGAAAGTCGTTACGGTGTCGCAGTTCTCTAAGGATAGAATTTCAAAGATTTTGAAAAAAAATCCTGAAGAGATTGCCGTTATTTATGATGGTTTATCGGATTGCTTTGCGAACTTTTACTATGATAGAGGACAAGATATGAAGGCTAAGGAAGGCTATGGACTTCCAGAAAAATATATTCTCTGCCTTTCAACGTTAGAGCCGAGAAAGAATATGAGGCTCTTGGTAGATGCATTTAGTGAACTGATCAAAGAAAAGAAAATTGATACCAACCTGGTTTTAGCTGGAAGAAAAGGTTGGTTAATGGATGATTTACTTTCCAATCTGGATAAGGAAATTGTTGACCGAATTCATTTCACCGGTTTTGTGGATGATGATTTATTGCCGTATGTGTATAGGAATGCACAGATCTTCGTATTTCCGTCAGTATATGAGGGATTCGGAGTGCCTCCAATTGAAGCAATGTCTATGGGGATTCCTGTAATTTCTTCAGATGCAGCTTCATTACCAGAGGTTTTGGGTGATGCGGCTTATTATTTTAAAAATCGCAATCTGAAAGATTTGAAAAAACAGATTGTAGCTGTCATGAATCTTCCTAAAGGTCAAATTAATCTAGTAAAGGAAAATGGAATTATTCAAGCGAGTAAGTATAGTTGGAAAATAGAAGCTATAAAATTGAAAAAGCTTTTATTGAGAGAATATGATTAATAACATATATAGGTGAGTCAAGTAGATGAAAATATTATTGGTAAATACATTTTATTATCCTGAAGTTAAGGGTGGAGCAGAATATAGTGTAAAAAAATTAGCGGAAGCTTTACAAGCTGATGGAAACGAAATTACAGTATTAGCATCAGGCAACACCGATAATGATGAAATTATTGATGGTATAAAAGTTCATAGAAGAAAATTCCATTCTATTTATCATTCGTATGGAAATGTAAATAAGAATGTTATTACTATGATTTTTCATAGGGCTTTGGATTTTTGGAATCCTATGAATCGAAATATAAATTATTGACATTTTTAAAGAAAGAAAAAACCAGATATAATTCATACAAACA
>NZ_QUMG01000021.1:0-80491 GCF_003482095.1 Blautia sp. OF09-25XD | reverse complement strand
TGTGTTCTATAGTCAATTTCACTATCCTTAACCATAGCTGATGAATTCTCTGATTCCTGAAGATAAAAATATTCTGTTTTATCATTAAAGCAAATTTTGCTCACTTTAGAATATTAATAAACAGCTGTGTTCTATAGTCAATTTCACTATCCTTAACCATAGCTGATGAATTCTCTGATTCCTGAAGATAAAAATATTCTGTTTTATCATTAAAGCAAATTTTGCTCACTTTAGGATATAATTTCAGAAAAAAATCAAAATCCTCCGCCAATTTAATTCTTTCATCAAATAATTTCAGAAAAAAATCAAAATCCTCCGCCAATTTAATTCTTTCATCAAATCGGATATTCCCAACTAATTCTTTTAAGATTATCTTTCCACAACAATATCCATAAATACCTGTTTTTTTTTGATAATCCGCAAAATTCAAAAGCAATTCACTTATATCAAAAGTGCCACTTCCAGGTAATTGTATTTTCTTTTTTTTTTCCTGAGTGCCATATTTTTGTAATCGTGCATATTGAAAGATCTACACCGCTCTCAATAATAGTTTCATACAAATTTTCCAAATAGTTATTTGGTATGCGGTCATCTGCATCAATAAATGTAATATATTCTCCACACGAGGCATCAATCCCAACATTTCTCGCATGAGATACGCCACTATTTGGAATATGAATTACTTCAAATCTTTTATCAATACAAGCAACTTTATCACAAATTTCCCCTGATGCATCCGTAGATCCATCATCTATTAAAATACATTCAAACTCTTCAAATGTTTGGCTAAGCAAGCATTGAAATAAATCATCCATATATTTTTCTTTATTATATACGGGAATAACAACACTAATTTTCATAGTTTTCTTTTTCTCATTTTAAAAATTAATATTTGATATAAATTGGGTGAAACATAAAATATACTGTAACGTATAAAATCTTTAAGACAAAGTCCATTTCCCCTCATCAATGTTCGCATAAATTGTATATATGTTTGACTGTCATGATAGGGCTGTATTTTCGATTCCTTTGCACGAAACCAAAATTCTATATATAAATTCAGAAATAGTTTCATCGATTCCCTACAAATAAAACTATCTTGTTTAAATAAGCACATTCGTCTTTTCACAATATCCAACATTACCAAATTCTGCTCTTGAAATTTTTGATGCGTCAGCGAAGTATTATTTTGAACATATATATACCAGAATTTCTTTTCACAAAAAATTTTTCCTGTTTTAGCTAGCACCTGGCTCATCCAATCATCGTCCTCATATATCCGTCCCTCAAATGGAATGTTTTTTATATAATCTCTTTTATACAGCTTATTACAAACTCCAACAACCAATCCATTTGCATAGCTACCATAATACAACCCTTTTGCAAATTCTAACATGGATTTTTTTCCACAAAAAAATGTTGGGATTTTATGTGGATCTATTGTCAATTTTCCCTCTTCATTCTGAAATTGCCAAAGCCACGTTACTATATCAACATCATGGTTTTCTAAAATTGAAATTGCTTTACTGTATATAGTAGGATCATCTGGTAAATAATCATCACTATCTACAAAAGTAATATATTTCCCACTTGATGCTAAAACACCGTTATTTCGAGCTTTTCCAACCCCTTGATTTTTCCGGTGAATTACGCTTATACATTGATTTTCTTTTGCATATTCGTCACAGATCTTTCCAGAAGAATCCGTACTTCCATCATTAATTAAAATCAATTCACATTTTTCCACATTCTGGTTTAAAATACTTTCAATACACCTTCTTAAAAACCGTTCTGTGTTATAAACTGGTACTATTACAGAAAGCTGTGTTTTCATTACACTCTATACCTCTTTTCAAAATAAAAAGATATCAACGGTAGCAAAACAGGATGCGAATAACAAAATGTTAATAGTTTTTGTTTTTTAGGAACACACAATTTGCCAATTTTCAACTGTTTAAACATATTCCTAACGCTATCTTCATATAATATTTTATTAACCATTCTTTTTTTTTCACCTATAGTAAGAACACTCGAACAGAATATATCCCCAATAGCGTTATAAATAAAAAATAATAATACCTTGTCAAGTTGATCCCTAAAATCATATATTTCGCTTCGACCAAATTCTTCCTGGAATCGTGCATACAAAGCCTTATAATCGTCCCATTTATCAGACGTAAATGTATGTGTTACTGAACTTTGATTGCTGCAGTTATACATATAGTAGGCTTGTCCTTTCATATAATAAAACGAATGTATTCTAAGCATCAATTGACATCCCCAAAACCAATCTTCAGAAAATCGAATTCCAATCTCATATCGTGGCATTCTTTGTCGCATATTTTTTACCATGCACACACAGTTGGAAATTGTAGCAGGATATTCTATCGAACGAGTAATTAGTAAATGAGGATAATATTCTTGATGCAATTGTTTCTCCTCATATAACCCGCCACGAATATTGTGAGAATAAATAGTTTTTCTTCCATCCGAATATACCTTTATACAATCACACATTACTAAATCGCAATGATTATGTTCCGCACATCTTATCATTTTTTCATACATCTGAGGTTGAATATAGTCATCGCTATCAACAAAAGTTACATAGTCTCCCTCAGCTAAATCTAATCCTACATTTCTTGCAGCAGCAACTCCTGCATTTTTCTGATGAACCACCTTAACTCTACTATCACTTAAAGCATATTTTTCACAAATTTTTCCACATGAATCAGGTGATCCATCATCGACTAATATTATTTCCAAATTGCCATATGTTTGATTTAAAATACTTTCTATGCAAGTAGCTAAGAATTTTTCTGCTTTATACACTGGTACAATCACACTTATTTTAGGCATAGAAATTTCTCCCTTATCAACATCAATTGCCTTATTTTCATCTATAAAATATCCTGTACAAATCGCAACATACTATTGCTCTCAATATAACACCCTCAGATACTCCCACTTATGGATAGCTATAATATCTAACCAACATCATTATTATAATTGTTTTGCACCATTTCTACCTTTTACCCACACAATTACTCTTTTCCAATATACGATATATTTTTTTCACTTCTTCCTTATTTGAATACTTTCTCATTTGACAGTTGAATGATAGTTGCTCTAACAGACAATTATTATTTAGCAAATCAAATATTTGATCCGCACACTCCTGATTTTGCATAGGTACAATTATGCCCTCTACACCACTTTCCAATTGTTCCTTAGCTGTCTCATAATTTGTAATAATTACAGGTTTTCCTAACATCTGAGCCTCACGAACCGTAACACATTTACCTTCATATCGACTAGGCTGTATATAAACATCACATGCCTGAATATATGGATATGGATTCTCTTTTTTTCCAAGAATTTTTACATATTCCTGCATATTAGCTTCTGCAATTTTTCTTTTAATCAATTCTTCGTCTCTGCCAAAACCAATCAAATACCATGTTATATCCATCCCTCTTTCACGTATCCGTTGACAAATTTCTGGTACATTATCAAAATTCTTAGCCTTACAGAATCGCCCAATAGATAGTATTTTTATCCCTTTTGCATTCATTTCTTTATCCACTAAAAATTCATTTGCCTGCTTTTTCACAAATTCTTCCGGCAAGATGTTTTCAATCAAAATAATCTTTTCCTTGAACATAGGAAAAACCGAAAGAAAATTCTCTGTTACTGCATCAGAAATCGAAGCAATATAATCATAGTTCTTCCACATTGCGGTTTCAGAAGCAATATTCACCTGTATACGAGAATAATCTGTATGAATCCAGGCTATTTTTCTTTTTGCATGTACTTTTCTATCAACAAAATAGTGCGGTGTCAAAAAGCTGATTGCTAAATCATATACTTCATTGGATTGAATTTTTGGCATAAATGGACAAGTATATTTATGACTATATTCTAACGCCACATCACTGTCTGTATATTTATGTATTCGATTATATTTTGCCGCTGCCATTTTCCCCGCAAGTCTTGCCATACTTAATATGAAATGTCCTTCCTTTAAAGTCCGCTTTATCGGTCGCGCTAATACTGTATAAGCGCGAATTTCTGGCAATAAATTAACAGCTGATGGGATTTCTCTCATTAATTCCCCTTCATGCCGTAATAAAAATAAATCTACATCATATTTTTCAAAATCAAATGCATTTAATAACCCGATAAGACTTCTTTCTGCTCCACCTAATTCTAAAGCATGAGACACAATTAGCAATTTCTTTTTCATTTGCGGAACCTCTGAAAGACATCTACACCAAATATTCTGTGTATTGGTCTTGTTATCATGCCACGAATTTTTAAGTGTTTACTCATCCACGTTGCCTCATACCAGTGAATGGAAAATGTATTTTCTGTTTTTTCTAATTTTCCGGTAGCGCTGTTATATGGATTCAAAACATCCATAGGATATATTACCGCTTCACACACATTTTGTTTTCTACCATTCTGTTTTAACCCCAATGCTACCAACGCTTGTGTATTCAATTTCGGACACATTCTTACTCCATTTTTCCCGTCCAGTAATATCTCATATTCTTTCAACATCGCTTGAATCACTTTTCCATGTGCAACAGATCCAAATCCCAATCCCGAAGCTACATATTGCTTATTTTCAAAGCAAAAAAATGCATCATTTCTTAACAATTCTTCCAGCGATCTAATTACTTCTACATCTGTATCAAAATAGATTCCTCCATACTTTTCCACTACCCAAAGTCTGACATAATCGCTTAAATACGCATACTTTTTTTCGGCATAACACATTCGCGTATACCCATTCATATCTATATCAAAATTTTCCTCATTCCATTCAATAACTTCATACTCTGGACAATACTGACGCCAGCTCCTTATGCACTTTAAAGCTAATTTGGATTTCTTCCCTTTTCCAAACCAACAATAATGTATTTTCTTCGGTATCATGTATCCATCCCTTCCTATCACTTATTTTTGCACACATTATTTTTTTTCGAATTACTTTCCAATTTTCTTTTATGAAAATAGTCATATACCACCTTAGGTAAAATGCCTATAATAATTGGTTGTATCGCATATAGATATCCGCTTATCGGCAGTCCAAGTTTTCGCACTGCCATTCCTCGTACATATGCTTCATTTACTCTATATCGAAATTTTCTTCTCTTATATGCTGCTTTATCATCTCGCATAAGATAAAGCTGTTTGGGAATATTTTTGCCTCTATATCCGACCTCGTACATTTTTATCCATAAATGATAGTCTTCTACTCGCAACAAACGCTTTTTCTCTGTATATCCTTTCACCGCATCATATGCTTCTTTTCTCACCATACATGGTGCATGACAAAACGGAGATCCATGCAAAAAATCCTCTTTCTTGGGATATTCAGGATGACTTATATTCCCCCATATTCCTGTCTCATCAAAATACCCCATATCTGTGCTTACAATCGAAATTGCTTTTTCTTTTTCTAATATTTCATACTCAACCGCAAATCGTTCTGGCAAACAAATATCATCTCCATCCATTCTTGCAATATACTTTCCTGTTGCCATTTTTAAACAACGATTTAAGGTATAGTTAAGTCCTCTATTTTCTTTATTTTTCAGCAATACCATTCTTTCTGGATATTTTTTTATATAGAATTCTGCCACTTCAGACGTTGCATCGGATGATCCATCGTCGCACATAATCAATTCCCATTCACTCATCGTCTGACCTAAAACAGACTCAATCGCTTCTGACAACGTATCTGCACAATTGTATATCCCCATAATTACACTAATTTCTGGATTTTTCATATAAGCCCCCATGTAAAATGCATCTGATAATAAAAGAATCCAATATATCCTAACACAGTAGCACTTTTTATGATTATGGTTGAATTTCTCGTAAAAATATTTTCAATTTCCCAAGGTAGTAAAATGGATGCAGAATACATAGATCCATATGAAATCAATCGTCCTATAAATATTCCAGAAGTTTTCATAGACACCATTGCAATTACACTGGTCAAAATCGAGAAATTTGTCACAATATTAATTACCGGATTGTCTGCTTCTTTGATTTGCTTACGTCCAATAATAGATAAAATCATGGGAATGGAATAGACAAATACCCTGATCGGATTAGTTCCGTTATCTTCCCACTCTTTCCAATCCGCTACCATATTAGAATATTGTGTATTTGATAGTATATTGTTCATTCCATCTGTAAACTGATTTACAAATATTAATATTAAAATACATCCCAAAATGCACAGCACACTCTTTTTATTCCATGCCTTTCCCTGCACAATAAAAATGATCGGGATCATAAGCAATGCTGACGCATGAAATGTCGCTCCTAATAGAATAATTGCTATCAGTGGTATATATTTTCTTTTTAGCAGTAATGGAAATCCTGCCATGATAATGGCAATTGCCAAAAACTGTCGGATACCATTATGACACCAAGACATATAGTCTGTTCCCGCAACAAAAACAAAAATACTCATCCAATAGTTTTCACTATATTTTCGATAAATAAATGCCATACATAACATTTGCACAGTAGCTATGAACATGAAAAACAGAATAGGTGAATTTCCAATAAGAGCTTTTATAATCACAATTAAGACCGAAAAACCTTTATCTTTTTTTATTCCCTCGAGATAGAGTGGAAGCGCAGCTATTTTACTAGGTGCTTCTCTAAAGACACTTCGGTAGGCATAGGTATCTCCAAAATTATCGGATCTTAGTGTTGCCGCCAATATATATGGAACCACTAGAAGCACTGCCGGTGCTATCTGCCATCTTTCTTCTATCCTTCCCATAACGATTTCCTGCTTTTTCGGCAGAGATATTGCCAGAACCATTCCTACTGTCAAAAGCCAGATTAATTGAAACCAATAATTCGTTATGGACATCTTTTACATTTCTCCTTTTGTCTTACTAAAATTTTCTCTTTCCTCTTTCATCTTACTCCAGACTTCTCACCGTTCTCTCCACCACAGCTTCCTTCCGAAACTCTCTTTTCATCTTCTCTCTTCCTGCTTTACCCATTTTTTCCCGTTCTTCTCTGCTGCAATGCAGCATCTTTTTCATTGCCTGATACAGCATCTCTTTGTTTTTTACTTCAACCAGCAGACCGCTTTTTCCATTTTCTACGCTTTCCCGGCAGCCCGGGATATTGCTTGTGATAACAGGGCGGCCGGTTGCCGCTGCTTCCAGGAGGACGTTGCTCATGCCTTCATGATAGCTGGGAAGAACGACACAGTCTGCTTCTGCATAAAATGGGCGCGGGTCTGACTGAAAGCCGTAAAAATGGGCGATTCCAAGCTGTTCCAGTTCTTCTACCTGCTTTTTGTAGATATCTTCAAAGAATCCGGCCAGATCAAGGACAAAGTCTTCGTTTTCTTCTTTCAGCCGCCGAACGGCATAAAAGAGTTCTTCTATTCCTTTTTCTTTCATGATTCGTCCGAGATACAGAAAATGGACACGGCTGTGATTCGGGTAAGGTTCCATTTTGTATTTTTCCAGGTTAATTCCCGCACCGGGCAGAACAACCTGACGATCTGCCGATACGATGTTTCGTTCGCCAAATTCGCGGGCGTTTTCTTTATTTTCAAAAAAGACATATTTTACTTTTCGGAAAGCGATTCGATACAGTACCGTAACAAATCCGGCCAGTACTGGTTTTTGGAATGCAGTTCCAAGTCCCTGTACGTTGGCATAATAGGGAATCTTTTTGCAACTGCAGAGCAGACCCATATAGATATTTGGTTTAATGGAATATGTAAGCACAAAGTCCGGGCTGATTTTTTGCAGAAGCCGCTTATAGTCCCGCAACAGCTTTGCCTCGGCAAAAGGATTCACGCCACGTCGGTTCATGGATACGGGAATACACTCGATTCCCATTTTCCGAAAATCTTCTTCATGCCCGACAAATGGCATGGCAAGAATCACTTCATGCTCTTTCTGCAAGGCTTCCACCAATTCTTTGCGAAACTGCCAGAACATATACGAATGATTGGTTACAATTAGAATTCGTTTTTTCATTTTTCTTTCCTGTTTCGGTGTAATATTCCGCATTGTTTCATTACTAATTTCATTATTTTCTTTATAAATTATATCATCTTTCAATCAATATGCAATTACTTTTCTCATTATTTTCCAGCTTCTATGTAAAACGAGGCAGCATGCTTTCCTTCCCAAAAACATCCTGCCCGTTTCTTCCTATCTTTTGCTATCTTTGCTATTTTTTCTATCTTTTGCTGTCTTTTACTACTTTTTCTATCTTTTGCTGTTTTTCTATCTTTCTCTGTCTTTTTCTATCTTTTTTATCTTCTTCTATTTTCCAACCTTCACAACCTCTTTTGCACCCTTCATCTGCTGTTTTTCCAGTCTGCCTTCGTGAATTCCATCCTGCCGCAGTACGGCTCCTGCTGTTCTCCAGAGACATTCCAGATCCATTTTGAGCTGGATATGGTGCACATAATATCCATCCAGTTCAGCTTTTTGCCGGATCGGCAGCTCATCCCGTCCATGGATCTGTGCCCATCCGGTAAGACCCGGACGGACGCTGTTTGCGCCGTACTGCTCACGCTCCACAAGGAGGTCATACTGATTCCAGAGTGCCGGACGCGGGCCAACCAGCGCCATATCGCCCTTCAGGATATTAAAGAGCTGTGGCAGCTCATCGAGGGATGTTTTCCGGAGAAACCGTCCGACTCTTGTGATGAAAAGATCGGGATTATTCAGCATATGGGTCGGCATATCATGTGGGGTATCGATACGCATCGTGCGGAATTTATATATGTAAAAATACGTGCCGTTCTTTCCTGCCCGCTTCTGCCGGAAGAAAATCGGTCCCGGCGAATCGAGATGGATCGCTATGCCAAGCAAAATCAGCAACCACGACAGTGCTGCCGTTCCAACCAGTGCAAGCAGCCGGTCCAGCAGATTTTTCAGATACATTTGATAAATTCCAGATTCCCTCATGTTTTCTTCCCCCTATTCTTTCACCGACTGGTTACTTTTCCGGCCTTCTTTTTCTTTTCCATAGCCGTACTTTCCGTAACCATAACCATATTTTCCGTAGCCATAACCGCCATAGGTGCTGTATCCGTAGCCTGTCGCACCCTCCGGCACGCCGTTCAGTACATAGCCGCAGACCGGAATTTGCGAATCCTCGAAGAATTCCAGTGCCCGCTGTACTTCACGGTCCTTGGTAGTTCCCTGGTGTACGACAAGAACTGCAGAATCTGCGATTCCGCCCAAAAGGGATGCATCCGACAGTACTCCGCACGGCGGCGTATCAATAATCAGAAGATCCGCATCCTCTTTCAATTCTTCGATCAGCGTTTTCATCCGCGCGGAACGCAGCAGGCCGGCCGGATTTTGTGTACTTCCGACACCCGGCAGAATTTTCAGCGACAGATCCCGATAATCGGTAAGTGCCTCATCCAGGCTGATCTGTCCTTTCAGCACTCCTATGATTCCACGTCCCTTCCGCTCGGAAAGTCCGATACACTTCAATACCGACGGATTTCGCAGATCTCCGTCCAGCAGCACTACGCGGTACTTCTTCTTTGCGAATGCTTCTGCGAGATTCACGGCAACGGTTGTCTTTCCCTCTCCCGGCACAGAGCTTGTCACAAGCAAAACAGGACAGTCGGCTTTTCCAAGCCCGTCCTCTGTTCTTGTCCGGATGAGCTGCATTGCTTCTTTGAAGGAATCCGGCACTTTGGGGTTACAGATCGTGATGGTCTGTTCTTTTACGTTGCTTCGTTTCTTGATTTTCGCCTCCGGCAGATTTCCAAGGAACGCTGCGTTCGTCAGCTTTTTCACGTCATCTGCCTGGCGAATTGTTTTTCTTGTTCTCACATAGATGAAGACCAAAAGCAGTGCAACGGCAAGTCCCGCCGCTGCTCCGATCATTCCGGCATGTACCGCATCCTGGCTGTTGATCGGGGATACCGGTACGCCGCTGTCGTCTACCACCGTCAGCGTTGTCGCACCGATTATGTACTCTGCTACCTCCGGATAATTGGTAATGACGGACTGAAGTACGCGATATGCCGTATCCGGTGAAGAATCTTTTACGCGAATTGTGAACAGGTTGGTGTTTTCCATCACGCTCGCCTCAATTTGGGATGTCACTGCTCCCACCTGAAGATCCCGTGCTACAACATCCTTTAATACACCGCTTGTTACGATATAAGGAAAGGTTTTTCCAAGCTGCTGCGCCGTCACATTGTCATAATAGGAATAGCCGACCGCGCGGTTTGATCCGACCACAAATGAGGTGTATGCCTCATACATGGGCTGATACCGCAGCTTTGCCGTCAGAAAGGAGCCGCCTCCCATGAGGATCACAAGAATCAGCACGCCCAAAAAGAATTTTCGGAATGCTTGGAAATATTCTGCCAGAAAGGCGATCAGATCGATTTTCTCCGGTTCCGCCGAATAGGTTTCATACGTTTCTCTGCTCATGCTCTTTGCTCCCTCTTATCGTTCTGCCCTGCTGTAGGTGCCGTATCCATATCCATAACCGTAGCTGTTGCCGATCCGCTCACCGAATCCCGGGTAAACATTTCCAAATACACAGCCGATCACTTTTTCCTCTTTCTGGTTCAATGCATCAATCGCATCGTTGATATCCCTCGTCAGTACGCCGTCCTGCCGCACGGAAAGAACTGCCGCATCGGCATACTCTGCAAGCTCTTCTGCATCCGCCGTCATTCCCATCGGCGGCGTATCCAGAATAATGTAGTCCATATTGGTCCGGCATGTCTCCAGAATCCGGTGGAAAATCTCACCGCCGATTGCAAGCGACGGCTCTTCCAGACGATTACGGCAGATTCCGGTATATACGTTGGTATCCTTGTGTTTCTCAAAAACGCCGGATGCCGACTCTTTTCCGAGGACAACCTTTCCGAAATCCTTTCCGTCTTTTTCCGGAATCTCAAAGATTTTATGTAACGCCGGCTGTCGGAAATCGCAGTCCAAAAGCAGTACACGGTTCTGCTCTTCTGCAAGAGCAAGCGCCAGATTTGCCGCAAGGGTCGATTTTCCTTCATTTTCCGCCACACTGGTCACCAGCAGCACTTTTCCGCCTTTTCGGTCCAGACGCCCCCGCACACGCGATGCAATACGCTTTAAGGATTCCACATACAGAAAGCTCCGCGCCGGATTGGTAATCAGCATGGAGCTGTTTTTCTTCTTCTTTTCGTGATACACAACGCCCAGCAGGTCCGCATCGATTTTGCGGGTGAATTCTGCCTCATTTTTGACGGTATCCCGCAGAAAGGAAAAGAGTCCGATGAGTGCCGCCATAGCAAGGGCTGCCGCAAGAAATGCGGTCGCGGCATACTTTTTGGTCGGAATCTGGTTCGATGGCACACCGGAAACCTGCGGCTGCTGCAGTGTCTCCAACACTACATTCGGAATAATATAGTCGGAAATGCTCGTATAATTGTTCAGTACCGACTTTAAGATCCGAAATGCCATTTCCGGCGAATCTGCGGTCACAGACAGCTCCATCAGATTGGATTCCGGCACAATGGAAGCATTCATTTTTGCCGGAAACGAGGACAGGCTGAGCTCCTCCATCACTTTTTTCTTCAAAATCGTATTTTCCAGAATTGCTTCAAATTTCTGTGCCATCTCATATGTGGCCGACAGGCTCGATGCCGCATTGGCATCCACCCCGCGTCCCATAACGGCAAATGTGGTTTTTACCGTATACCGGTCTTTGTGTACGGTCGCCATCACAGTATAGGTTATCATTGCCGCCGAACAGGCAATCAGAAGGATGACCCACCAGTTTTTTGCAATGTCGCACAGGATACTTCGGAGATCCCAGTCTGTTTTGCTGCTCTGCCCGTTTCCTGTTCTGTCGTATTCTCCCATCTGGATCCCCCCTATTCGTTTACACAGACGATCAGGCGGACGGAGCTTGTCTGCCCATCCTCCGCTGTCGCAGTGTATGTCACTTCATAAACACCCGCACTGCCGGTATCGACCGGATTGTCAATGGAAAACTGATTTTCTCCCAGAAGCTCTTCTTCATACGAAGCTGCATGAAGCGCACCGTCTTCTCTCTTTTCATACAGCATCTGATCCACACTCACGCTTTCCAGATATGCCTGCGGATCAAATGGCTGCTGCAGATCCAGATGAATCAGGTAATCGCTCAGGGTAATCTGCGGCCTTCCGTTCTCCTCTGCCGGATCGTAGAGTTCTACTGTCACCGGAAGACTTGTCACATCTCCGGCGCGGTTTGCAACCGAATATGTCACGTGGTACAGTCCCGGTGTACTGCTGATCTCATCCTCGTAAGAAATCCGGATGCGGTCGGTAATCGTTCCGTCCAGGCAGTCCTCCGCGGAAAGTCCCTCTGTCAGATCATCTGCATTCAGGCTGAACCGCAGCGGGCGATCCAGGGAAAAGACCGGTGAGGTGTAATCGTTATACACCAGTTCCCGCTCCGCATGCGTAACGTGGTTATCGGAATCAAAGGCGACGATACTGATTTTCCGCCGCCCTTTTTCCACAAAATTCGAAATATGTTCCACAGCAAGAGAACTCGTCACATCGCCGTCTTTTTTATCGTAAGCAGTTACTCCGGCCAGAAGTTCTGACTCCTCTGCATGGATGCTGGCAGAAATCTCACTGTTGTCCATCGTAATTTCCGGCCCTTTTCCGTCTTTTCCCGTCTGCTGCCGCACCAGACACCCGCCAAAGGCAAGTGTGGAAGCCAGAAACAGAATGAGAACTGCCGCTCTCGTTTTGTGCATATCAAAGATGCTCCTTTCGTTTCTGTAACGCCATTCTTCCTGTTTTTAGAGGAACCAGCGTCTTTTCCGTTTTCGTTCCGGGGACGGTTCATAGAAAATCTGACGGTCCTCCAGGATTCTTCTCGGATTCACTTTCACTAAAAGCTGTGCATACGCTTCTCCATACCGCTCCTCCAGAAACTGCCGGACTGGCCGCATGTCCGTGGTCCGGTAATCGGCTCCGTGGCATCGCTTGCCACACAGCCCGCAAGGCGGTTTTCCAGTAGAAACCTTGCTGTCCGCTCAGCCTCTTCTCCAAATCTTCCAAACACGCTTCCTTTGTTGATCTGCAAAACCGCGCCCATTTCCCGGAATTCGTATAGAAGCTCCGGTGTATCCTGCACGCAGAAATACCGCTCCGGATGCGCCAGCACCGGGATTTTTCCCATCGCCGGAAATTCCAGCAGCCGCTTTCTGATTCCGTCCGGCGCCATATCAAACGGCACCTCGATCAGATAATAGCGGCTCTCATGGAGCGGTATCAGCTTTCTCTCTCTGATTTTTTTCTCCAGCGGTCCGATGCTCATGATTTCCATGCCGCGCACCAGGCTGATGGGAATGTGTTCTCTGTTGATTTCCCTCTCCAGACGGTAAAATTGCTCTTCTAACTGTTCCGATTCGTAGTTGACGTATCCGTCCTCCACGCCTTCGATTCCCGTCTGGTTTGCATGCGGCGTCACCGCGAGGATACGCACCCCGCTTTGTGCCGCCATTTCTGCCATTTCAAGGGAGGTGGACAAATTCGGGGATCCGTCGTCCACTCCCGGCAGAATATGTACATGAAGGTCCGTCATCCCTGTTTTTCTCCTTCGTACTGGTATTCCGGTACCATTTTCTTTACCAGATAACAGATGTCCGGACATTCGTTTTCCGCTTCCTTCGCGAGTTCCTTTATCTGCTCCCGGAATACCTTCTCGTCAAATGCAATCTGTCTGCCGATAAAAATCCGGCTGTTTTCTGTGGTCTGCATGCCCTCTTCATTCATCAGAAGTTCCTCATACAGCTTTTCGCCGGGTCGCAGGCCAATGTATTTGATCTTGATTTCTTTTTCCGGCTCATATCCGGAAAGGCGGATCATATTTTTGGCCAGGTCTGCGATTCTGACCGGTTCTCCCATATTCAGGACAAAGATCTGACCGTTTTTCGCATAGGCGCCTGCCTCAAGTACAAGGCTGACTGCCTCCGGAATCGTCATAAAATATCGAATGATATCCGGATGCGTAACCGTCACCGGACCGCCGTGTTCGATCTGACGGCGGAACAGCGGAATGACACTTCCGTTGCTTCCCAGTACATTTCCAAAGCGCACTGCCGCAAACTCTGTCGTGCTGTGTCTTCCGATCAGCTGAATCACCATCTCACAGAGCCGCTTGCTCGCTCCCATGATGTTGGTCGGGTTGACTGCCTTGTCTGTTGATATCAGGATAAACTTCTTTACCTGATAATGGCTTGCTGTGCGCGCCGTTTTTAAGGTTCCAATAACATTGTTTTTAATCGCTTCATTCGGGCTGTCCTCCATCAGCGGCACATGCTTGTGGGCTGCTGCGTGAAAGACGATGTCCGGCCAGTACTTCGAAAAAATTGATTCCAGCCTCCGCTCATCCCGCACAGAACCAATCAGTACTGTCAAATTGAGATCTGGGAACTCCCATTCCAGAGATTTCTGAATCTGGTACGCATTGTTTTCGTAGATGTCAAAAATGATCAGATGCCCGACGTCGTGTCCGGCCAGCTGGCGGCAGATCTCACTTCCGATCGAACCGCCTCCGCCTGTTACCAGGATTGTTTTTCCCTTCACATAGCCCAGGATTGCATCGAGATCCACCCGGATGGGATCTCTTGGCAACAAATCCTCAATTTTTATTTTCTTTCTGATCTTTTTTTCTTCCTTCATAGCTCCCACTCTCATTCTGTTGCGTTTTTCTCCCGTATTCAGTTATCCTGTTCCTGCAGACAATCTTCCAGTAAATACAGCATTTCAAGTGCTGAACGAAAACCTGCTTTCTGTTTTCCGCAGATCAGAAATCCCTGCAGACTACAGTGCTGTCGGAACTGAATCTGAATACTGACCATACGCTCGGTTCCGGCTGGAAGCGTTGTATCCTGATTGTTCTTCATTTCATCTGTAAATTCCCACTCTTCTTTTTCCCCTTCTGAAAGGCTCCGCATACAGCTTCCTGCATCCGGCATGCCGAGCAGGTCATAAATGCGGTTCATCCGAAGCAGCATTTCTCCGTATCCCTCAAACGGAATGTCATAATGAAGCAGCGGCAGCCGGATCACTCCTTTGGAATGGCTTCCCTTCACTTCCTGAAAGCATAAAAATAATGCTGCATCTGCTGTTGTATGTACTTTTTCTCTGATTGTTTCTACTTCTCTGTTCATATTTCTCTCCATATGATATTTATTCTTTTATAGTAATGTTATATGTAATAATTATTTTTGGAATATTATACCAAATCAATCTCGCATCGTCAATCTTCTCTGCCTCCTTTTCTTTCGATTTTCTTTTGATTTTCCTGTTTTTTTCTTCTGCTTTTTCTGTCTATCGTTCCTTTTTTTACTTTTTTCGCCCCTTTCTGCCATACGGTGTCACTTTCTGTCGAACGATTTTAACAGAAGTCCGTCAATTCGGCTTGAATGAGATTCTGTCACTGTGTTAAACTACACTTTGTATTTTTATGATGTTTGCTGTAATGCTCTCCTCCTGCTTTTATTTTGTACCCTATCATGTTTCTTTGCGCTGGACAACCGCTTCGACTTGAACGGCTGCACTTCGACGCAAACGGTATACTTTCCCGGAGGTGTTTTTCTTGTATTCCAAATTAATATTCCCACTCGATCCGAACGATTCTGTTCTGCTCGAAATTCCAGTCATTATCTCACAGGGTGTTTCCCAAAAATACCGGCTGGCGCTCGACGACCTGATTTACGTTGAAGCCTGCCAGCACCGACTGATTCTCCACACCATTCAGGGAGATTTTACAACCCGCTGCACATTTGCCGACCTGACGGTCTGCCTTACACCAAGTGATCGTTTTTTCCACGGCGGAAAAGGTCTGCTGATCAACTTTGCCCACGTTTCCCTTGTACAGGTAACTGGCGAAGTTCTGCTGAAAAATGGGCAGATCATTTTCTGCAGCCGCCGGCGAAGGCGTGAGACCCGGGAAGCCTTCCTGGTCTACGCCGGAGCAGGAAAGTTTTCCTACGAAACGATATAAAAAAACAGGAGGGCTGCCGCACGAAGAAAAATTTCCACAAAATATAGATTTTGTAGTGTTTTCGCTTCGTGCGACAGCCTCTCCTGTTAATATATGTTTTTGCTTAATGCTTGTCTGCTGCAAGCTCCATTCGAGCTGCAAACTGTGTATAAAAATCTGTATTTCCGTCATACGGAAGCAGATAAAACAGCTTCAGAATGTTCATGCTGATCTGCTGCCGGAATGCATCGTCCTCGCTTTCGCGCGCCGCATTCTGTTTTTCCTTCAGATAATAATGCCATTTTGTCGTAAAGGCTTCGTATTTCCCAAGCTCCGGCGTATCGAGCCAGCGGCGGACCTTGACCTTTGTCTTGTTCTCCTTCGGACATTCGTTCACCTGAAGGAAATAAGAAAATGTTCCATCCTCATACAGCCGACCCAGCGGAAACATCCGACAGAAGCCCGGGCGTGCATCGTGGATGCTGCAGCGGCCTTCTTCATTTAAAAAGCTGCACCGGTCTGACTGCTCTGTCATCTTCAGATGTGGCAGAATAACACCGTCCACGACACGAAGCGCCACGTTCCCAGCCAGCAAAATCTCTTCCATCGTCTTTCCCAGCTTTTTCTCCAGGCGGTAGACATCCATCGGGTCGAGTACAATCGAATCTCCCATCCCATGACAGCAGGCGGAGCATCCGCGGCAGTCGTCGCAGCCCACTTTTACAAGATCATTAGCTCCGTATCGTTTTCCATCTGAAATTTTATCTATCTCTACATTTCGTTCCATTTTTTCTTCCTATCTTTTCTCTTAATCCTTGCTTTTGGTCTCTTCTCTCGATCTTTGCTTTTAATCCTTGCTTTTGATCTTTGCTTTTGATCTTCGCTTTTGATCTTTGCTTTCGATCCTTGCTTTCGGTCTTTTCTCCCGATCTTTATTTCTTCCTCACATTTCTACTCCCACAACATGCAGTACCTCGTCCTTTACCTGGAATTTGATTTCCATTCCCGCAAAGGAAAGTCCGTAGACGCGTTCTTCGCTGTTCTGATACGATGGACGCGGATCCTGCTCCAGCACTTTTTTCAGCGCCGCACGGTGGTCTGCCGGAACCTTTTCCAGCAGCTCGTCCGGAATCTCAACCGGAATAAAGTATTCTTTCGTCTTTTCCGTAAAGCTGCCAAGTGCCTCCACGTGACTGTCTACATGCGGCAGATACGGTTTGATATCCAGAATCGGTGTGCCGTCCATCAGATCTGCTCCCGTAAGGTGCAATACCGGACCAAGCGACGGATGCTGCTCCACATATTCCAGCTTTACCGAAGAAAGACCGATCGGATTCGGACGGAACGGCGAACGCGTAGCAAATACGCCGACACGCTTATTTCCGCCAAGCCGCGGCGGCCGCACCATCGGAGACCAGGTATCCCGCACGGCTTCCGAAAACTCCCAGATCAACCAGAGATGGGAATATTCTTCCAGCCCCCTCAGTGCATTTGCATCGCGGAACTCCGGTTCAAAAACGATCGTACTCTTTAGTTCTTCGATCAGTCCGCTCTGCCTCGGAATCCCGAATTTTTCCGGGAAATCCGTGTGGATTCGGGCGATCACCTTCATTGCAATTTCTTCTGCCACGTTTCTTACTCCTTTTCTTTCCTGCATCTTCTCTTCTATTTCGCATGGCTCTGAATCATTACCATATGTTTTATCTTAACATTTTGTTTTTGAAAAGTCCACCATGCGCATTCCCCTTCGCCGACTCCCCTGCGGATACTACACGTTACGGGTCACGCAGAGCCTGCCAGACGGTGACTTATACTCCAAGCTCCCGCATGCTTTTCAGCAGCTCCTCGATCTGTTCTGCTGTTTCCTTTACTTTCTCTTCCATCCCGATCAGTTCCCTGCGGTACATCTGTTTTTTCTCCGTCACATCCAGCGCATGTACCGTCTGGACCAGAAATGTTTCTGCCTTTGACTGAAGCTCTTCCGGCAGATGTGTCTCTTTCAGACGGTTTCGAAAGCTTTCCAGATCCTTTCCTGCCGCTCTTAAATACTGATTCATATGAAGCCCCGTGTGGCGCATCCTTGCACGCCCCTCGCTTCGCACCCTGGCATACGTTTTCTGGCTTTTTGCTGCATACAGTGTCATCTGTACATACATCAGGCTGGTCAGTGCCTTTTCTCCTGTCATTGCAGTTTCGTACAATTCTTTTTTTACTCTTTGGCTGCTCATACATTCCTCTCTCTCCGCCACGCTTCTTTCGCTGGCAACGGATGGCAGTTCATGTTTGGTATTCAGGAGTCGAAGGATAAAAAAAGACTCCTATCATGACATCTGCCACAATAAAAGTCTTGCGTTCTCATTTGATACGGATGTTTCTCAACATCGGCTGACGGTTTCAAACCCGCACGGGATGTTTTTATTTCAGATCCCGCGGCGTTTCGCTACTCCCTTTTATTTGTTGAGATGAATCTTAGCACACTTATTGCTAAATTGCAAGCATATTTTTTGCATATCATGCATGATTTCATGCATCCTATTATTTTTGACGGTGTTTCTTCCTATATAAATGGAATGCCGGAAAGCATACGGTTCCCACCATTAAAATAAGGAAAACCACATCCGCATATAGCTTCACATATTCTGCCACCTGCTCCCATGCAGCGCCGACCGCTGCACCGATGCCAACCAGAAGAAGATTCCAGACCGTACTCCCGACTATGGTATATAGCAGAAATCCCGGCATCTTCATCCCCGCCATGCCGGCCGGAACCGAGATGAGACTTCGGATAATCGGAATGCATCGGCCGAGCAGCACAGCCCGCTGCCCCTTTTTCTGAAACCAGGCAATGGTCTTCCAGGCATCCTCTGCCCGAAACCCCAGAAGCTTCATCGGCCGGCTCTCGAGCAGCTCGGCAAGCCCTTCCGGGCTGACGAGGGTTCCGGCTCCGTACAGCACCAGCGCGCCAAGCAGTGAGCCCGCCGTAGATGCCAGCACAACCCCCGCCGGGTGCAGCCGAGTACACGTTGTCAGAAAACCGCCAAAGGTCAGAATCACCTCGGAGGGAATCGGTGGAAATACATTTTCCACCGCAATCAGAATCAGAATACCAAGATAGCCAAAACGGTTGACCATATCCAGAATCACGCTCTGCAAATTTTTCTCTTCCTTTTCATTTCCGGCATAGAAACCTCTTCCCCGCAGCTGCAGATAGCCGGTTTTCCGGTCTTATCGGTTTTCCTGCCGGAAATGCTCTTTTTCTTCTCCTGCATTTTATGCGCCTTTTCCACGGTGCATGAATCCTTTTTGACTACTTCTTTACAATTCCGTCAGATTTTCTTCCTTTTGTTTTCATGTTCTCTTCAGAAAAGCTTTATCCCGTGTACACATTCTGGTCACAATTTTCCCGTATACTAATCTTATCAACAACAAAGGAAGTAAAAAACAACCTCCATTGTTTCTCTATAAATAAACCGGAGACGGCAAAGCATTTCTGGAAGCACGTCTCCAACGCCAACCTTTCTAATAGATAGATTTCTTTTTCATACCGCCGGGGCTTCAACCAAGTCCCGGCCTCTCTCCTTTTGGGGAGATTTTTTTTGTAACGATTCAGATCCATGCGAAATTCCGGAAAAATCGCGAATCATGCTTGCGCGAAGGAGTGCTTTTTCTGAATCGCTTCTATTCCTGCCGCATTTTTTTCTTGCACGTGACTTTTCTCTATAGTAAAATAAAATCAGTTGTTTGTAACTCTTCAGAACCCAATGGGGAAAACTTTGCATCATCCCTGCAGGAATGATCCGTTTCTTTCAAACAAATACCATGGAAAAAAGGGAGAAAAATACCATGAAAATTGGATTTGACAATGAAAAATACCTGAAAATGCAGTCCGAGCACATCCGCGACCGCATCAACCAGTTTGACAACAAGCTGTATCTGGAATTCGGTGGAAAGCTGTTCGACGATTTCCACGCATCCCGCGTTCTTCCGGGCTTTGCACCGGACGCAAAACTGCGCATGCTGATGCAGCTTTCCGATCAGGCCGAGATTGTTATGGCAATTTCCGCAGCCGATATTGAGAAAAACAAAATCCGCGGCGACCTCGGCATCACCTATGACAGCGACGTGCTCCGTCTGATTGATGAGTTCCGCGGACGCGGCCTCTATGTCGGCAGTGTTGTCATCACGCAGTATTCCGGACAGCACAGTGCAGACGCTTTCAAGAAGAGACTGCAGAAGCTCGGCATCCCGGTTTACATTCACTACACGATTCCGGGCTACCCGCATAATGTGCCGCTGATCGTGAGCGATGAGGGATACGGAAAGAACGAGTACATCGAGACAACCCGCCCGCTCGTTGTCGTTACCGCACCGGGACCGGGAAGCGGAAAGATGGCAACCTGCCTTTCCCAGCTTTACCATGAGCACAAACGCGGTGTAAACGCCGGCTATGCAAAATATGAGACCTTCCCGATCTGGAATCTGCCGCTGAAGCACCCGGTCAACCTGGCTTACGAGGCTGCTACCGCCGATCTGAACGATGTCAACATGATCGACCCGTTCCACCTCGAGGCATACGGCGTGACAACCGTCAACTACAACCGTGATGTTGAGATTTTCCCGGTTCTGCGCGCGATCTTCCAGCAGATTTTCGGCGAGAGCCCGTACAAATCCCCGACAGACATGGGTGTCAACATGGCCGGAAACTGCATTATCGATGATGAGGCATGCCGCGAGGCTTCCCGTCAGGAGATCATCCGCCGCTACTACACTGCTGTGGACGGTATCGCAGACGGCTCCCGCTCCGAGACTGAGGCTTACAAAATCGAGCTTCTGATGAAACAGGAAAACATCGTTGCCGCAGACCGTACCACCGTTTCCCCGGCTCTTGTCCGTGCCGAGGCGACCGGCGCACCGGCCGCTGCCATGGAACTTCCGGACGGACGCGTCATCACCGGAAAGACCGGCGATCTGCTCGGATCGAGCGCGGCGCTTCTGCTGAATGCATTAAAAGAGCTCTCCGGCATCGACCATGACGTACATGTTCTCTCACCGGAATCCATCGCTCCGATCCAGACCCTGAAAACCAAATACCTCGGAAGCAAGAACCCGCGTCTTCATACCGACGAGGTTCTGATTGCGCTGTCTGCTACTGCTGCACAGAGCGAGGATGCACAGAAAGCACTCTCCTGCCTGCCGCAGTTAAAGGGCTGCCAGGTGCACTCCAGCGTTATGCTCTCCGATGTGGACCGCAAAATGTTCCAGCGTCTGGGATGCGATCTGACCTGTGAGCCGAAATTTCAGTAAATAATTTTTATATCTTGGACATAAAAATCCAGGGCATACGGTACTTTCCGTACCTGCCCTGGATTTTTTCTTTTCCGGCTTCTGTTTATAAATTTTCTTTTCCGAATCCCATTGGCAGCAGCTCCTCGAGTGTCATTTCTTTCCAGGAACCGTCGCCCTTGCAGAGAAGGACGAGAAATTCGTTCGGATCAACGAATTCCCGCAGCACCTGACGGCAGACACCGCACGGTGTGCAGAAATCCTCCGGCTCTGCCTCTCCCGGGCCGCCGCAGACGGCGATCGCGTCAAATTCCGTTATGCCCTCGGATACGGCTTTGAAGACCGCGGTGCGCTCCGCGCAGTTTGTCGGTGTATACGCCGCATTTTCAATGTTGCAACCGGTATAAATCGCTCCATTCTTTGCCAGAACCGCCGCGCCTACGCGGAATTTCGAATACGGCACATACGCAAATTTCCGCGCTGCCAGAGCCTGTTTTACCAGCTCCTGTTTTATTTCTGTACTGATTTCCTGTTTCATATCCAGCATCCCCTTTCCAGTATCCCCTTATTTTTTCTTTCTTATTTCTGATCTTCCCGGATCAGAATCCGCAGTGCCTCGATGGCTACCTGAATCGCACCTTCCGTATCGTGCGTAATGTGGTTCTCCATGCCGCGTTTCACTCTCTCCTGATTTCCCATCACAAGAAAATCCGATCCGGCACGGACGCCGCGGGCACTTGCCACGATAAAGAGTGCCGCCGATTCCATCTCTGACGCTTTGCATCCAAGCTTCATCCATGCATCCCATTTTTTCAGCAGCTCATCGCCGACCGGCATCTGCTCCGGGTCGTGCTGGCCGTAGAAGGAATCCTTGCACTGTACCACGCCCGCATGCCATTTTTTCCCAAGATTCTTTGCCGCCTGCACCAGCGCATTCGTCACGGTAAGGTCTGCGACTGCCGGGAACTCGATCGGTGCGTATTCCTTTGACGTTCCCTCCGCACGGATCGCTCCCGTTGCCACCACGATATCGCCGCCCTCTACATCGAGTGCCATACCGCCGCATGTTCCGACGCGGATAAACGTATCGGCGCCGCACTGGATCAGCTCTTCCATCGCGATGGAAGCCGACGGACCGCCGATGCCGGTAGATGTAACGGAAACCTTTACACCGTCCAAAGTACCCGTATAAGTCACAAATTCCCGGCTGTCTGCGACGAGCACCGGGTTCTCAAAGTAAGCTGCAATTTTTTTACACCGTTTGGGATCTCCCGGCAGAATCACGTACCGTCCCACATCGCCTTTTCGGATCTGCAGATGATACTGCAGCCCTTCTTCTCCTGAATAATTCTGCATATGCAAAAACCTCCTTTGTATTTTCGTATTCTCATAGTTCTATTTTACCACAGGCCGCACCGCAAATACAAGGCTTGACACCATTTCACCGCCCCTTTCATTACGGATATAATCACGTTCCGCAGTTGCCTTTTCCCATTCGGGATGCTACAATAGGCACAGAAACCAGAGTTCTTACTTTCATTTTTACAAGGAGGGATTATTTTATGAGTTCCTATGTCATCAGCTGCTGCTCTACGGCAGACCTTACCGAAGAACATTTCTCCAAACGGGAAATCTCATACATCTGTTTCCATTACAAATTAAATGACACCGAGTACGCGGATGATCTCGCAAATCCATGCCGTTCGATCAGTTCTATGCCGCCATGGCCGCCGGCGCTTCCACGAAAACATCCCAGGTGAATGCCGATGAATTTGAAGCCTATTTTGAAACATTCCTGCAGGACGGCAAAGACATTCTCCACGTCTGCCTCTCCTCCGGCATTTCCGGTGTCCTGAATTCTGCGATGATCGCCAAAGCCGACCTTGAAGAGCGCTACCCGGAACGGAAAATCCTCATCGTGGATTCCCTCGGCGCTTCCTCCGGCTATGGTCTTCTGATGGACCGCCTTGCCGACCTGCGCGATGAAGGAAAACCGCTGGAAGAGGTTTACGATTTTGCGATGAAAAACCGCCTCAAAGTCCATCACTGGTTCTTCTCCACGGACCTCACCTTCTACGTGCGCGGCGGCCGCATCTCCAAAGCCTCCGGCGCAATCGGCGGCTTTCTCGGCATCTGCCCGCTGCTCAACATGGACAACGAAGGACGGCTGATTCCGCGGTTCAAAATCCGTACGAAGAAAAAAGTCATCAAAAAAATCGTCGACCAGATGGAAGAAAACGCCGAGGGCGGCCTCTCCTACTCCGGCAAATGCTACATTTCCCAGTCCGCCTGCTACGACGATGCGCGGGCCGTTGCGGATCTTATCGAGGAACGCTTTCCCAATCTGAACGGAAAAGTCGAGATCAACAACATCGGAACCACCATCGGCAGCCACACAGGGCCAGGAACCGTGGCATTGTTTTTCTGGGGGAAAGAACGGGTGGATTAACTCTCCTGCACTTCCATCTAAAAACAGGGAAGAAAAAAGCTCTGTCCATTTGGGCAGAGCCTTCTTGTTTTCCTTCTATTCTTCTATCTTCCCTCTCCAACATTTCCGCACCAGTGCAAACACCAGATACCCGATGGCTGCTCCAAGCGTATTCGTCACAACATCATCTAACTGGCAGAAGCCGCGCTCTGTTAAAAGCTGCACAGTTTCCAACATCATGCTCGTGGCAAATGCGGCATACACACAGTACCACCATCTCCGAAGAAACGGCACCGCCGCCGGCAGTAATACACCGAACGGCAGAAACAGCAGAATATTTTCCACAAAATACCGGTCCGGCAGACACTGGTTTCCCCAGGTTTCAAATAGCTTCAAATCCACACCTGTTCTCGAACCCGGTTCTCTCGAAAGCAGTGTAATCGAAATCAGCATGGCAAAATAGACGGCTACCAGAAACCACGCCAGAAGCTGCCCGCCGTGCAGCGCACGGTACTGCTCCAGCCGTTTCCGTTTCTTCTGGATCTGCTGATTTTTCCACGCCGCCGCAACCGTCACAAAGCCGACACCGACTGCAACCGCATGCGGCAGATACCGGAATGTATCAAAAATATCCTGTTCAATCGTTGTCAGATAAAGAGGAATTGCCATTTACATCACCTTCCGTATTTTCGCGGCTGATCGGAAACACCCGCGAGATAATCGAGACTGCAGTCATACAGCTTTGCCAGCGTAATCAGACAGTCCAACGGAATCTCACGGATGCCTTTTTCATACCGGTTGTAGGTGTCCGGGTGACTGAAAATCTTCCGCGCCGCCTGTGTCATCGAGTAACCGCGTTCCAGACGGAGCTCTTTCAGCCGGATCAGCATTTTCTCCCGCCCCGGCGTTTCTTCTATTTTTCTGTGCATTACTTTCCTTCTTTTTCCTGCTCCGTTTCCGCCGCTGCTTTTTCTGCCTCCGGCACATACCCCGGATTGTCGTCGTATCCTTCCAGGAAATTGTGGCGGATGCCGTGCTGCTTGTAGCCGACCACGGTGTCAATGTTGACATTTTCGACACTGCGGAAAATATTGCTCTCCACGAACGGATTCACCTTTTTCAGGTTTTTGATCAGTTCCTTGATCTCCACGCGTTTCGAACGATTCTCCTCGTTATTGCAGGTCGTGCAGGTATCGGTAAACTTGCAGGCACACTGGATAAAATGCAGACCGTTATAATCTCTCCACGCCTTGATATCATCCTCGCGCACCAGATACAGCGGGCGGATCAGCTCCATGCCCTCGAAGTGGATGCTGTGAAGCTTCGGCATCATCGTCTGCACCTGCGCACCGTAGAGCATTCCCATGAGGATTGTCTCAATGACATCATCGTAATGATGGCCAAGTGCGATCTTGTTGCAGCCAAGCTGCTGTGCAAAATGGTACAGATGGCCGCGGCGCATTCTCGCGCAGAGGTAACACGGCGAATTTTCGACATGGTAAACCGAATCGAAAATATCGGTCTCGAAAATCGTGATCGGAATATGGAGGCTCTTTGCGTTATCCTCGATCACCTTGCGGTTCTCCGGGCTGTATCCCGGGTCCATGACAACGAATTTTACTTCGAAATCAAATTTATTGTGAAGCTTTAACTCCTGAAAGCATTTCGCCATCAACATCGAATCTTTTCCGCCGGAAATACAGACAGCGATTTTATCGCCCGGTTTTACCAGCTCGTATGTGTTGATCGCTTTCGTAAATTTGGACCAGATCGACTTTTTGAATTTTTTGCGGAGACTCTTCTCCACGTCTGCCGCCTTGTCCTGCTCCTCCGGCGCGCTCATCACATCCATCAGCCAGGCGATGTAACCGCCCTCCAGGCTCACAGCGTCCCAGCCCTTTTCCTGTAATTCTTCCGCCGCTGCGACACTGAACCGGCCGCGGCTGCAGCAGATAATCGTCTTTTTGCTCCGGTCAATCGCATCACTTGTCTCGATTTCTTCTGTCTTCATCACAAGCGCTCCCGGAATCGCGCCGTGGGAGATCTCTACCGCATCGCGGATATCGACGATCTGATAGCTTG
Organism: Blautia sp. OF09-25XD; assembly: GCF_003482095.1. Taxonomy (NCBI): domain Bacteria; kingdom Bacillati; phylum Bacillota; class Clostridia; order Lachnospirales; family Lachnospiraceae; genus Blautia; species Blautia sp. OF09-25XD. The sequence continues at coordinate 54,681 of NZ_QUMG01000021.1, read as the reverse complement.
ACGGATCGAGCTCTTTTAGTTCTTTTATTGAAATACTGGTACTCATGTAATTTTTCCTTTTCTAATTAAAATGCCTTACTTTTCTTCATTCTTTCATTGTATCGTTTTTTCTGTGACTGTCAAGAAAAAACGGGGAGTCTCTGAACATTCGTTTCAAATCCTCCCCCACTTTTTTATTTTTTCCGGATATCCGCCATCGTCTTCAACAGAAGTTCTTTCTTCCAGAAGACCAGCCCTGCACTTGCGAGCAGAATCGCGTAACGCAGGATCCTGTACGGGAAAATCAGATTGCAGATGATGCTTGCTCCAATCAGAAAAACGGAGCACGCCAGAAGAAATCCTGGATTCATCAGATTTTCCTGGATTCCTTCGTTCACCAGAATCTGTTTGCTCACAATATAATGGCCGACCGAATACAGCATATAGCATGCCAGCGTCGTGTAACCGGCCGCAATATAGCCGAACAGGCGGATAAAAATAAAGTTCAGCACCACATTCGCTCCAGCCGCCGCCATGGATGCAGCCATCAGAAACTGTGTTTTTTCATAATAGAACTGCGGCATCGAGAGAATATTATAAATAAAGATAAAAAACACACTCGCTGCCACCGGCGGAATGACGTACACCGCCTCGCGGTACTTCGGCGATCCGAAAATCAGCACCATCTCCGGACTGATCAGCATCAGCGCCACGGCTATGCCGACCACTACAATACTAAGAAGCTGCAGCACCTTCCGCATCGAGCGGATGTCGCCCTTTTTGATCTTGCTGTACATCCACGGTGTCAATGCACTGTTCATACCGCTGATGAAAAGCTGCACCAGCATACCAATGCTGTACGCCAGCCCGTACAGCGCAACTTCCGTCTTTCCGACCATCTTGTCGATCATGATGCGGTCGCCCTGATTCAGGATAATACCGGACAGATAATGCGGCACAATCGGAATTCCGATCCGCAGTGCGTAGCCCCAGTATTCCTTCGAAAAGAACTCTTTTCCTTTGCAAAACTGGAACACAATAATCGGCACACAGATGCAGACCTGCACCCCGACGATACCTAAGATCCGCATCATGGCCGTACCGCCGTTGATACGGATCAGCACCAGGCTCGCGATCGGGTTCATCAGCGCCTGCAGAATCGTCACGCAGACCAGAATCCGGTACCGATACTCAAACCGCTGCCGCCCCGACCAGTAAGAAAGCGCCGGACTCAGCAGCGCTTCCAGAAACATCAGCAGAATCATGGATTTCGGCAGATTTAAAATCTTCTCCCAGAAACCCGATGTAAAACAATACAATGCAAAAACCGCACCCGTAATCACAAGCGTCAGTCCCTGCATTGCAGATGTATATTCATCCCGCTGCTTCTCGTACTTTGCCATCGCATTGTCATAAACACCATTAAATAAATACAGCGATGTCATAATCGTCAAAATCTGCAGCCAGGACAGATAAACCGTATAGGTTCCGTACTCCTCGGTGCTCATCAGACGCGTGAAAATCGGAACTGTGATGAACGAAATGCCTTTCTGTAAAAAACTGCAGATCGTAAACCAAAGCGCCGCCTTCGCCTGGACGGAGAGAGAACGGTATTTTGAGGTAATGTTCATGTAAAATAGAACTCCTTGCTGTTGGTTATTTGCGTGTTTTATGTTAACACAAAATGGGGGGGACTGCAAGAGGAACATCCATTAAAATCCCCCATGTGAACGCTTCCATTCAACCATGGGGGATTCTCACTGCTTTATGTGTTTCGATTCCCAAATGATTCAGAATATACATATAGGCCAATGCATACGACTGACACACACCTCTTCCGTCCATCAGCACACCATAACTGGTATAATTCTTATAATTCAGATCATACTCTGCATGCAATACCAGATAATCGTGAATTACAAACGCCTTCTACTCATCTGTCATGGAATTGTTCATCAGTTTATAGATGGATGCCAGTTTCTCATCCACTGCATTAAAAATCTGTTTGGTTTCTTCCGGTGTTCCGAATGTATTGGTAATTCTCAAACCTGTATAGTATGCATCACCATACCAGGCAATGATTCTATTATACGTATCACTCGGAAAATACGGCGAATAGCATAATAAAAGCTTAAGTCATAGGTATCCCTTCTTATTTTTAAATCTTTAATGGATACCCATTCATTTCCAGCCAGCATCGCTTCTTTCACACGATTCTCCAGAACCGTATACAATTCATACTCCGTTCCGCTGAACTCATCGCCTTCATCGGCCCCGTATGTATCAATCCCGGACTCATCCTGCTGTGGTTCCATGGGTTTAATATCGCCCGTCGGCAATGTAACATCCTCATTTTCGTCCGCAAACGCCTTTTGCGGCATCACAAAAATGGATGCCGCAAGCAGAAACAAAAATGCTGTCAGTTTAACGATTCTCTTTTTTCTCCTCTCCATGCGCTTTTCCTCCCTGCAATTCTTCTAAATACAGTTTTGCATCTTTTAAGAAGCTGACCGCAATCATCACGATCACAATGCCGATCGGAAATGCCGCTACGATACTGACAGACTGCAGACTGTTCATGGAACTCTCTGCAAAAAGAAGTGCAATCGGAAGCAGGATCAGCAGGATACACCACATCAGCTGAATTCCTTTTGCCGGCTCTTCGCCGTCTTCCAGTTTCCGGTAGCTGTAGCACGATGCCGTCAATGCGATCGAGTCGAACGATGTCGCATAAAATGCAACCATCGTAACTAATACAACAACCATAATCAGCGGTGCACACGGCATGGTTTTGATCATCGACACGATCAGATGATATAAATCTCCACTTTCATTATACTGCGAAATGAAATCAATTGCACCTGAAATCTGCTTTCCCATCGAATAATTTCCAAGAATAATAAAGCTGACAAGCGTGGAACCCACACCAAAACCGTATCCGCCGAGAATCGTCTGGCGCACTGTTCTTCCGCGGGAAATGCTGCCAATGAAGAACGGTGCTGCCACACACCATACCATCCAGTATGCCCAGTAATAAATGGTCCAGTTCTGTGGGAAGTTTGTCGTACGCATCGGGTCCGTATACGTTGATAAGCCGATAAAGTTCTGAATCATTTTTCCAAGAGAAGAAAATCCAGTTTCAATAATATACCGCGTCTCTCCCCCAAACAGCAGGACGAAGGCAAGGAGTCCGAAAAACAGATAAATGCACACCTTGGCCAGAATGCTGATTCCTTTGAATCCATGCAGAAGAGAATAGGTATAAACACAGCAGGTGATCAGAAGAATGATAATATTAATCACAGTTCTGCTGACTTCCATATGGAACAGCTCGCCGATGATTTCCGCCATCAGAGGAGTTGCCACACTAAAAGTGGTAGCAGTTCCGGCCAGCAATGCAAAGACAGCCAGAAGGTCAATCAGACGGCCGCCAATTCCATCTGTCTGTTTTCCCAGAATCGGACGGCACGCCTCGCTGTATTTCTGACGGTTTCGTTTTCTTACATGAAGCATAAAGCCAAACGCAACAGCCAGTACCAGATAGAATCCCCACGGGATAAAGCTCCAGTGAAACAGTGGAAATACGCCTGCCCAGTCCTGAATGCTGCCAAGTTCTGCGATGTGAGGATCTGTTGCGTACAAAATCCACTCAGAGAACGAATAAAACAGAATATCTGCTGCCAGACCACAGGTAAACATCATGCATCCCCATGCAAAAAAGGAATATTTTGGCTTCTCATCCGGCTTTCCAAGCACAATATTTCCGTATTTGGAGCCTGCCAGAAACAGAGACAGAAAGAAAATGCCAAGTCCGATGACCAGGTAATACGTTCCAAAGGTGTCTCCAAACAGAAATCGAATCTGGCCAAGTACCTGATTCGACTGCTCCGGTGCAAAGAAAAATACGATACATAGAGCAACGATCAGCGCCAGAGGCACCAGCGTAATCATCCAGTCGATTTCTTTTTTCTTCTGTTGGTTCTTACTGTTCATTTTCTTCCCTTTCTGCGTAATCCGCATACGATGCATCGAGTGCAACAAGCTCGCTGAAATTGTCTACTTCTATGATATCCTCTGCCTTCATTGGCCGGATGCCAAGCTGATACTCTTTCGGGTAGCAGAACATTGCCACATCGTCCCAGTAAATCTGACGGTTTTTCTTTACTTCAAACTCCTGCTCCAGATGGCCTTTTAACCGCTTTCCATCTTCTGCTGTCCATCGGGAAATGCTGTAGAGCTGCCAGCCGCCCTTTCCGCCGGTTCTGCTGCAGCCTGTCACAATGCCGTTTTCCACGGTCTGCAGCCACTCGTCGGTCTCATCATCCGTCCACACGCTGTTGTAACCGGATCGCTCAAACTCCGGTGCCAGAATTTCCGGATGATAGATGATCTGGTCACCGTCAAGAATAAACGCATTTTCCAGATGTTCCCGCGCCACATACAGCGATGCGATGTTGTTGCAGGTATCGTACCACGGATTGTCGATCAGCTTCAGACCCGGGTACTCCTCTTCCAGTGTCTGGAACTGTTCCTTGAGGTAACCGACTACCACGTAAATTTCTGTGATTCCGTTTTTGTGCAGTCCATTGATGACGGTATCAATCATCCGCACACCGTTTACCCGGACCAGCGGTTTTGGTGTTTTTAACGTTACCGGCTTCATCCGGTTTCCGAGGCCTGCCGCCATAATAATGGCGCGCTCTACTTTGTACATATTTCTTTTCCTTCCTCTCCCAGTTCCTGCTGGACAATTTTGTAATAATCTTTTGCGTAACGGTACTGCCGCAGGGAATATTCTCCGAATTCCACGCCTAATTTCCGTTTATATTCGCACCAGTTGCTCCAGAGCAGACCGCAGACTGCGATGTAGCAGTAGATTTTTATGCGTGTTCTGTCGTCACAGTTTCCTTCAAAATAAAGATCAATCAGATGGTCCACCTGCTCTTTTTTGTAAAGAGAATAGATACAGAACATCGCAATATCCACATGCGGATCCTGCATTCCGGCGTATTCCCAGTCGATCAGGCGGATCTCCTCTTTTCCGTTTTCTTCCACAAACAGAAAATTGTCCGGCACAGCATCAATGTGAGTGAGCACCCACTCTCCGGCATTTGCTTCGATGTAATCCTTTAACTGAAGCACATGCGCTTTCGTCTTTTCGTAATCTTTATATGCTGACGGAGTTCCTTCCCAGAGGCTTTCATAGTATTCCATCTGTCCGAACAGGTCGAAGGAATGGTCTACTCTTAATTTCTGCCCGTGAAACTCCCGCAGTTTCTTCATGCATTTCTGAAGATCTTCCTCATTTTCTGCATCGCAGACCCGCGCACCTTCGAGATATTCTGTGATTTTGTAGCCGTTCTCCGGGTTAATATAGGCAATCTCATCGCAGATCCTGCGGCCGGCGATCGTCTGATATACAGCGGCTTCCTGCCTGCGGTTGATCAACTGATCGGTTCCCTCTCCCGGAATTCGCATAATGTATTTTTTATCTTTACAGGAGAATAAAAAGGATCGGTTTGTCATTCCTTTTTTCAGAACTGTAATGTTTGTCACTTCGTTCTGCTGTGCTCCAAGTGCTTCACAGATTACCTGAATCGCATCCGTCTGCAGCTGGCTGGAATCGCTGTCAATCTCACGCAGCTGCTCATAGGTATTGATTTCTACGGCATCGGCAGCATGTACAACACGGGCCGTCACAATCATTCTGTCTTTCCGGTATAAGGTTTCCTCCCAGAACGCTCCGTCGTATCGGGAATCTCTTCCCAGTTCTTCCAGACGCTCCCGCACGATCTCCGCTTCTGTTTCCAGCAGATAACAGATGCCGATCATCGCGTTTCCGCCTGCCTGTTCTTTCTGTACGACCAGCTCCTGCTTCCGGTTTACGCGGACGGTACTGTCATCATCCACCAGATCGCTGACCATGTACCAGGAATATAATTCGTTTCTGCTGTATGGATTCTTTTCACACCAGATATCACAGGGAATGATGTAGCTGTTTGATAAATGGGCTGCCGCCGTTTTCAGGGAATGCAGATTGTTTTTCGACACATAGTCCGGAGCGACGATCAATTCTACGCCGTATTCATCGATCAGATATTCATACTGCTCTTTCATAAATCCGACAACGACGTAAATCTCTGTAATGCCGACTTCATGAAGCTGACGGATTGTGCGCTCTATCAGCCGCTCTCCCTTGATTTCCAGAAGTCCTTTCGGTGTCTCTGTATTAATCGGAACCATCCGCATACCAAATCCGGCGGCAAGGATAATGGCGTTTTTCGGCGCTTTCTCTTTTGCCTCACGCAGTGTCTTTTCCGTCGGACGGATCTCTTCATCCAGGTAACCTTCTGAAATCAGTTCCTTGATCGAACGATTGACGATTCCAAGCGAATGGCCGGTCTGTGCGGCAAGGATACGCTGATTGATGAAGGGTTCTTTTATCAGGTTGTTCAATATATCTTGTTTTGAGTTGTTCATATACTTCCTTCTTTCATTTTTCATGAACTTTTGTTTTCGATTATACCATAACTTTATGACTTTTTCAATCCCCTGTGTGTTAGGATAGTTGTCAGTGAAAGATAATTACTTTTGTGGTAGTATATATGTGAACTTCCTATAAAATTAACTCTCATAAAATTCCTTTTAAAGTATGCTACAACTGGCTTAAAGCAAGAACATGTCGAAACGAGAGTTAATATTTCAGGAAGTTCACATAAAAAGGTCCAAATAATTAACATTATTTGGACCACCTGTCAAAGGAAGCCTTTTTCCTTTTCGCCGTCATCAGGACTTCTTTGCGCTTCCATTCATAAATTTTTCTTAAAATTTACCTTTATTTTACCACACTACTCCCAAAACTACAATATATCTCCATTTTTCATTTTTTTTACATAGAACCTTTCTGGCCTAATACAATCAGTACAGTTTTAAACAAAATCTTAATATCCAGCATAAAGGACCATTCTGAAATGTACTTCGTATCCAGTTTTACAACCTCTTCAAAATCTGTAATCTCGCTTCGTCCGCTTACCTGCCACATACCAGTCAGTCCCGGCTTGATTGCCAGTCTTGCTCTGTGATGGAGCTCATATTTCTCCCACTCATCCACTGTCGGCGGACGGGTTCCTACAAGGCTCATGTCGCCTTTTAACACATTGAAGAACTGCGGGAATTCATCCAGCGAGGTTTTGCGGATAAAGTTTCCGATTCCTTTGCCTGGTCCTTTTTCGCTTCCGATGACACGCGGGTCATTCTCCATTTTGAACATCAGACCATCGCTGACGCGGTTCTGTTTCATCAGTTCTTTTTTCCGCTCTTCCGCATCCATGTACATGCTACGGAACTTGTAAATTTTGAATTTTCTTCCGTTCTTTCCGACACGGTACTGTGAGAAGAAGATCGGGCCCGGAGACTTGATATAAATCGCAGGGGCAACGAACAGGAAGATGATTCCGGTCAGAATACATCCGGCAAGACCGCCGCAGATGTCCATGATTCGTTTCAGCACAAGCTGTCCTGCGCTTGCCATATTGATGCAGGTGGTGACCACGGTATAGTTGCCCATGCGCTCTACAGTCTGATTTTTTCCCTGCATTTCGTTCACGTCCGCAATTTTTACGTGGATCGTGATTCCCATTTCTGTGAATGCATCAAATACCTTCTGCGGAATCTCTCTGCCCTCCGGCAGGACGATCAGAACCTCATCAAACCACTCGCGGCAGACATATTCGGCTGCGTTTGCAAGGCTGGATACGACTGGCACGCCGTGGATTTTATGTCCGGTTCTGTCCTGGTCTACGAGGACAACGCCGGTCGGACGAACGCCGATATAGTCGAAGTCAAGCATGCTTTTTACAACAGACTGTGACTGTTTTTCGGTTGTAATAATTAAAAGGGAACGGCCGCTGTGTTCTCCGCTGCCGCGTTTTTTCAGGAACATTTTCCAGCCGATACGCATCAGATAGGAAAAGATTCCGTAGATGACTCCGGTTAAAATAATGGTTGCTCTGGAGAACTGATCTCCTTCCTGAATCAGGAACAGATAGAATACACCAAGAACGATGATGTATACCATATTTTTGATGGTTTTTCCAATTTCAACCAGATATCCACGTTTCATAACGTTTTTGAAGGAATCGTCGAAGAACATGATCATCAGCTGAATCAGTGCAAATACGATCGCTTCATTTCGGTAAATCGGGTTTGCATATGGGTTCGGGCTGTGGTGCCGCATAAAATAACCCATGATAAATGCAAGCTGAAGGCAGATGATATCAAGGATCATGAAATCCAGGTGCTTCAGCCAGCCTGTAGATGATTTTTTATACATACCTTTCTCCCCTGTCGTACTTCTCTTCTTCTGATATCGTAACAGAAAGATCCTTGCTCTATCTGCCCGTGACATTTCTGTGACGAATTCAGAAGCTGTTTTTCTTTATCCCAAACATTTTATCCCATCTCTACCTATTTGTAAAGATGTGGACAGCTTTTTGGACATACTTTTTTCACATTTTTGTAAAATATTTCATTTTCTATTACTTCATCAAGTCCAATATTTGCAGCGTTTTCATTTTTTTCTCAACATACCGATGCAGGTAAGCACGCAGCAGTCTTTCGAGCTCATCGAGAATCTCCTCGTTCACCGTAAACCCATACAACTTCTCCAGCGGTGCCGCAATGATATAGCGGCATGCCAGCACGGTGCCCGGCTGCAGCGGCCATGGATCTTTGATGGTTTTTCCGCAGTTTTGGCAGTAGATGGCGCTGTCGCGTGGGGAGAAAACGGTCAGGTTTTCTTTCGTGCCGCACTCCATGCAGGAGAACATCTGCGGTGCTTCTCCGCTGATTGTGATCGTCCGCAGTTCGAAGATGCACCGGATCAGGCGGAGATCCTGTTTTCCGCGGCGGATGGCGTTCATCGTCACGTACAGAAGGTTCAGCATCTGGGTTTCATCGTTTCCTTCCTGGCCGAAATATTCGGCCAGTTCCAGAAAATAAAAGCCGTAATAAACGCCGGGCTGCATCTGCGCCAGGTCGAGGAAGTATTCTTTAATGTTTGCGCCGGAGAGGGTGTAGCTGTCACGGCCCTCGTAGACCTGAAACTCGCCGAAGACGAACGGATTGGAGACGGCCATCAGCGGGCTTTTCATGCGGCGGGCGCCGCGCGCGAAGGCAGTGATTTTGCCGAGCTCCCGGGTCAGGATCACGACGCGCTTGTCATACTCTCCGACCGGGGAGGCGGATAATACCATTCCGCTTACATTGATTGGTTCTCGCATGTTTCTTCCTTATTATAATGCAATATTATAAATCGAGTTTCTTTTTATCATATCCGAAGTTCTTCACAAGGAAATCGCTGTCGCGCCAGTCTTTTTTGACTTTGACCCAGAGCTTCAGATTGACTTTCTGCTCCAGCATCTGCTCCAGCTCATACCGCGCGTTGCTTCCGATCTTCTTGAGCATCGCGCCCTGTTTTCCGATGATGATGCCCTTGTGGGAATCGCGCTCGCAGATGATGGTCGCATCAATATCAACGATTTTTCCGTTCGGGCGGTCTTTCATCTGGTCGATCACAACGGCGATGCCGTGCGGGATCTCTTCGTTTAAGGCGTACAGTGCTTTCTCGCGGATGATCTCAGCCACGATCTGGCGCATCGGCTGATCGGTGATGGTGTCCTCATCGTAGAACTGCGGGCCGTACGGCAGATATTTGAAGATGCTCGGAATGATGTCATCGGTGTTCTGATGGCGGAGTGCCGAGCACGGAATGATCTCGGCAAACTGGAACAGCTTGCGGTACGTATCGATGAATTCCAGGATTTTGTCTTTCTCCACGGTATCGGTCTTGTTGATAATGAGGATGACCGGCGCATTGACTTTCTCCAGGATCTCTGCGATATGGCGCTCTCCTGCTCCGATGAAGTTGCTCGGCTCTACCAGCCAGAGAATCACATCGACTTCTTTTAACGTTTTCTCAGCTACATCGACCATGTACTCGCCGAGCTTATTTTTCGCCTTGTGGATACCCGGTGTGTCGAGGAACACGATCTGTCCCTCGTCACACGTATAAACGGTCTGGATGCGGTTACGGGTGGTCTGCGGTTTCTTGGATGTAATCGCAATCTTCTGTCCGATCAGGTGGTTCATCAGCGTGGATTTTCCCACGTTCGGACGGCCGATCAGGGCTACAAAGCCGGATTTATAATTTGCATTGTTTTCCATTGCTGTCTCTTCTCCTCATTTATAAGTTCTCTACGTTCTTAAACAGTTCTTTCTCTTTCTGAATGGCTGCTTCGCTTCCGACAACGCAGATGTTGTTCTGTTTTAAGGCTGCATCTACAAGGTCTGCCAGTGCATGAATGTCATACAGGGTTGCATCGAGGATCTGATCTCTCTCCTGCTGGAAGTCTGCTTCGGTGATGCCGTTGAACCATGCGCTCTCGGAGGTCTGGCCTTTTGCGGACGGGTTCATCGGGACGTCGAGTTCGCTGATCGTTCCGATGATGTATTTGGTCATCTGGCGCTCGTCTGCTTCGAAATTGCGCACGTAATCGCCGATACCGCGGTATACTTCAAGGGTTCTTCCGACGTTCGGGTCACGGTAGGAAGAAATGCACGCGTTTCCGCCTCTTCCGAAAGCTCCGCCGCAGCCGTAAGCGCCGCCTTTGACGCGGATGTTGATCCACAGATAGTCATAGCTCAGCATGACACGCAGGATGCGCAGGGCTCCTGTGTAGTCGTAGCCTTCGCGCTCGAAGTTTCCACAGAGTGCCACGTACTGTACCTGGCCGGAGGTCTGGAAGGCTTCGTTTTTCTGTTCAAAGTCATACACAATGCTGCCCGGCTCCACTTCGTCGGTGTACAGATTCTCTTTGAATGCTGCGATTTTTTCTTCCAGCGGTGCGTAGCCTGTCTCGTCTGCGGTATAGGAGACGGTCAGATTCTCTTTGCGGAAGATGTATTTCATCAGGGTCTGCAGATTTTTAATCAGTTCTGCTTTTTTCTCATCGAAGTTCTCGTCCAGATCTTTTAAGAGCTGGTAGAAGCCGATGCCTGCGATGCGGTCCTGGAAATTGCTCATCGGGGAGTAATAGGAAGCTGCACGCATCACAGCCGTTGCATTTCCGGCGGAAGACAGGCGGTTCTGCAGGCCGGATTTCATGCTGGAGATGATCTCGTGAAGACGTTTCTCGTCACCCAGGCGGGAGGTGTTCAGGATTTCCTCGATCATTTTCATGACGAAATCCAGTTTGTCGTACAGGAATTTCGCGCGGATGCCGAACATTCTGCAGCAGTCGTCATCATTTTCCGGAATGCGGAATACCTGCAGTCCGCAGTTGATGCCGCCGGTCTGTGCATTGATCTCGTTGAACAGTTCGCCGTAGGTGTAGTGTTCGGTGTCCACATAGCCGAGAACGGATTTTAATACGCCCATGTACGGGATCAGATCGTTCGGCACATTTTTCGTATCAAACAGCAAGCTTAAGTAACCGATGCCGTTCGTGAATACGTTGTGATGAAGAACCGTCGTTCCATCGACTTCATGCTCGTCATTGTAAAGTTTGACAGACTCACGTTTGATATCGCTTCGTTTCAGGAGCGGAATCGTCTCGAGTGCTTCCTCGCTCTCCTCTTCTTCCTGATATGCTGCCAGCTCTTTGGTGTCAGCAATGATTTTCTCGATCTCTTCTTTTGACAGGCTCTCTTTGTATTTCTGCAGTTTTTCTGCGGTCTTTGCATCATTTTCTGCGGCAAGACCAGTCTTTGGAATGAGGGTCACGATGGAGGCATGGGTGTTGTCCAGCAGATACGTCTGGATCAGGTCTTCGAAATAGCCTTCTTTTGCCAGTTTTTTCAGCTCATCGTAGATCGCAAGCTGCTGCAGGTAGGCGAACGGTTTGTTCTCGTCGTACAGCCAGCTGTCGAAGACGTCAATGCCGTACATCAGGCCCTTCGGGAAGCTGGAGAAGTCCGCCTCACGGAAACGGAATTCGAAATAGTTGATGCCTGCCTCGATGGCTTTCTGATCCATGCCGTTTTTCACGATATCCTCGAGGGTGCCGCGGATGATGGACAGGAATTTTTCTTTCTCATTTTCATCGGCGTTCTTGGCTACGATGGAGAAGAATGGCTGCAGGATGCCGTCCTCGTAGGAGCCGTAAACATCTTTTCCGATGTGTGCGTCAAGGAGTGCCTGTTTGACCGGGGCTCCCGGTGCGTCAAGGAGTGCATACTCCAGAACAGAAAATGCCACGTTTAATTTTACATCCAGACCGCTGCCGATGACCATGTTGTAGGACAGGTACGCATTGTTTTCAAGCGGATCGCCATCGAGTACCGGGTACTCGTGTACAATGTCGAGGGTCTCTGCAAATGGTTTCTGATACGGAATTTCGGATTTTACTTCTTTTACATCAAAATGGGACAGGTATTTTTCATCCATCCATGCCAGTTTTTCTTCCATATCCATGTTTCCGTACAGGTAGATATAGCTGTTGGACGGATGGTAATAGGTCTGATGGAAATTCAGGAAGTTTTCGTAGGTCAGGTTCGGGATGCAGGACGGATCTCCGCCGGATTCTACGCCGTACGGAGTGTCCGGGAACAGGGTGTTGAAGGTTTCACGCTCCAGGACATCGTCTGCGGAGGAGAAGGCTCCTTTCATCTCGTTGTATACAACACCGTTGTAGGTCAGCGGGCCGTCTTCGCTTTCCAGATGATAGCTCCAGCCTTCCTGACGGAAGATTTCGTCGTGTTTGTAAATGTTTGGGTAGAATACGGCGTCCATGTAGACATGCATCAGGTTCTGGAAGTCGGCATCGTTGGTGCTGGCTACCGGGTACATGGTTTTATCCGGGTAGGTCATAGCATTTAAGAACGTGTTCAGGGATCCTTTGACGAGTTCTACGAAGGGATCCTTTAACGGGAATTCGCGGGAGCCGCAGAGGACGCTGTGCTCGAGGATGTGGGCTACGCCGGTGCTGTCGGCCGGCGGGGTACGGAACGCGATGTTGAAGACTTTGTTGTCATCTTCGTTTTCGAGAAGGAGCACGCGGGCACCGCTCTTGTTGTGACGGAGGAGGTAGCCGTGTGCATGGATATCGTCAATCTGCTGTTCCTGCAGCAGGGTATAGGCTTTGCAATGTTCTGCGTTCATTTTTGTATATCCTTTCTTGTTTTTCTTTATTATTTCCGGTTTTATGCAGTCAAAAACGGACCGCAGTGCCCGTTTGCTGGGATTTTCTGCGGCCCTGTCGGTTTTATTCTTCGTTGTCGGTTTCTGCTGCGGTGTTCTCTGTCTCGTCGACGTGTTCTTTTACTTCGTCGTTTGCAGCGTTGTTCTGTGCATTTTTCTGTGCCTGTGCTGCAGCGGCCTGTGCCATCATTGCCTCAAGGTTCGGGCGGACGCTCTGTGCCTGGGCTCCCATGATTCTCTGGAGCTGTTCTCTGGTCAACAGAAGGTTGAAGCCGGACGGGTTGATGACGAAGCCTTTGGCCTGTTTCATCAGGTACGGCAGAAGGTGCTGAAACGGGATGGCTGCCAGACGGAGTTTTGCCTGCGGATCCGGACGGAATTTCTGGAATTCACCGATATCGGAAAACAGCGGCTGGAAGATGTCTTCGTTCTGGTTTTTGATGTACGGGATGCGCACGTCTGGTCCCGGGTTGGCCGGATCGAATTCGCCCTGTACCTGGGAGATGTCGATGGCAAGGATGAATTTGCTTCGCATCAGATTGACAAGCATTTCTTCTTCGAGTTCACGCAGGTGCTGCATGCGCTCGGCATCGTCTCTTCTCTGGTTTGGTTTTCTGAGTTCCTGCAGAAAGTATACGACGGTGAGCTGTACGCCCGGGTTCAGAACCGGGAGGTGCTGTTTGTTCATTTTCTCCATGTCTGGTTTCGGGAAGATCTGCTCGAGCTCGATGCGGCGGGTCTGGTCGCCTTCGTGGAAGATGACCATATTGACGCCTTCGGCGTAGAGGCCCATATAGAAGTTCGGCATCTGCTTGCGCAGGACTTTTACGGTGAGCAGCGGGGTGTTCTTTTCTACATAGGATTTTGCAAACTCCTTGGCTGCTTCTTCTTCGGTAAACATGTATACCTGATCATCAAAGGTTTCCGGATCGCACTCTACGTATGGGAGTTTTGTGATCTGGGAAAAGGTCACATAGATGATTTCCATGCTCTGGAATTTCTTCATGGTGAAGCTGTTGTCTACTGTCATTTGTGGTTGAGTCCTTTCTTCGCTCTTAGAGGATATGGTATCCCCAAAATATCTATGTGACATTATATCATACTTTTGGTGGGTTGCCAAAGGTTTTCTTTGGGGGTAACGGACCGCGCAGACCAAAGCTGTCGAAACGGGGCCTGACTTTGCATGACGGAGGGAGAGGGCTTTTCGTAGTCTGTAATTGGGGCGTGCAGACTACGGAATTGTTTTTTAACACATTCTAGTTAATCGCTTTGGCATTGGGGTAGATTTTTTCCATTCGGGCGTCCGGGAAATGGGCATCTATGGTCTGCTCGATGGCATTAGCAGCGGGCTTTTGGTGGGCGCGTTCGTCGTATCGGGCGAGAGCAAGGGTAGATACGAACATGTTGGCCACCATGAACACAATCAGGATCCAAGTGATGATTTTTCCGAATTTCATCGGGATTTTTTCAATCCAGCGCGAAATGACAGGATAGAATTTTTTGAGCCAGACGACGGCGGCTATTCCCCAGAAGAAACAGTACAGGAGGTTGATACGGCCTCCGAGGTTGAAGGGAATGTCGCTGTAGTCCCAGAAGACTTTTCCGAATACGATTTCGGTGAACACACTGCAGATGTATTCGTAGGCTCCGCCGAGGAAGGTACCAAAGGCAAACAGGAATCCATCGGAGCGGTCGCGGTAGTTGTAGAGGAACCAGGTAGCGAGGGCGATGGCCAGGCCCCAGACGATGCTGAACGGGCCCCAGACAAGGCTGCTGCGGCTCATCCAGACACCGGCGGTGATGCGGCAGAATATGGTTTCTGTAATATCGCCCAAAAATGCGCCGATGATGAAGAGAAGAACGATTTTGTAAAAGCTGCATCCTTCGGCAAATACGCCGGTTTCTGTTTTCTCTTTTTTCTCCGGAACTGGCTGTACGGCCGGATAGGCACGTTCCACACGACGCTCCAGATAGCGGTAAACACGGACAGAAAGGCGTCTGGTGAAGGCGTCGATCTGATCGTTCATAGCGCTGATCCGCGGCATTTTTTTCGTGATGTGGTGCAGAACAGCATAGGAACCGACGGCATCTACTACCAATATACCAAAGAGAATCCAGGATGTGATATGCAGGAAACCGGCCGGAATTAAATGAAGAACTGTAAAGCAGAGGCGATTGCCGATTTTCATGGCAAGCAGTCCTAAAATTCCCCAGAGTACAGAATACTGGAGGCAGATATAGCCGTCCATGTTCCATTTTTTATTGGAATAGTCCCACCATTTGCCATGGCCAATGCGTTCCAGCGCGTGACCGGCCAGCCACTCGGCTGCGGTAGCGATAATCATACAGCCAAGGAACAAAAAGACGGGGCTTGACTGCAGTTCATACAGATAACGTGTCATAAAGACAGCTGTGATTCCATAGATGGCGCAGAGCGGACCATTTAAGAATCCTCTGTTTACCATATGTTTTTTCCGGATCGCGGCCACAGAAGTTTCCAGAAGCCATCCAAGGAAGGCGTAAAAGAAAAACAGGCCGAGATAGTCATAAATTGTATAGTTCATGTTCTTCTCTCTATTCTTTCATTATTTTTGCTATTTTAAGGATTTTATTTTCCACTGAATCCCTTGTATACTCTCCAGTATTTTGTTTTTATTTTTATCCTGCAAATAAGATGGATTTAATTTTGCTTTTTTATACTGCAAATATGTTCCTTCTGTTTTCTGAATCAGCAATTTTGTAAAATATTGTTCCCAGCTAAAAAACTCTGTGCTGTCGATATAATCTTCTGGATTTTCCAGAATTTTACGAACCTCTTTGTCCTGTAAAAGATCTGAATTTAAAATCAGCCATTCAAAAGACTCCGGTAAATATAAATGTACGTTCTGTTTTTCCTCTATTTTATTGCTGAGAAGATTCATTTCTGCTCCAATTGCAGCACCGTCCGCAATAATACAGGTTTCTTCTGTTCCTGCCTTGCCGATCATTTCCGGTATTTTTGTTTTTCCACCAGCGCTTTCACATGTAATATTCCTTTCTGCACATACATTTTCAAAAAATTGATACCCAGAATTGGAATCTTCCGTAATTATTTTTTGTACTCTAACAGGAAGCCGTGCTGTTTTGGGATAGATCTGATACATTTTCTGATATATTTTTCTGGTATCTCTGTATTTTCCGGAAACATGCAATCCATAAATCTCTTCTACACTATACGACAAATTATATAAGTTTTCTCTCGTAATCAATACAAAATAGTTTTCTGAACCCCGTATGGCAGAAGCAAATTCTTCTGTTTTTATAAAATAATTCTCCTCGTCTATGAAAAAGATGCTTTCCCGGCTGTTTTCCAAAATAATTTTCCAATTAACACCTTCCAGCACTCTGCACGGTACTTCACAGGAAACGTTGATTCCGCTGGACTCCCCTAAATTTTCTGCCTGCCGGATCATATTTACCAGTGTTGTTTTTCCTGATGCACTATCCCCCTGGATGATTGTAATATTACGCTTTATCACAAATTCATAATGAACTCTGTTATTTTGAATAATAACTCTTTTCTTTCCCTTCATACATCCACCTATACATAAGCCTCGGCAACATCTACAAATTCGGACATATTCCGCACAATAGTCCCTGTATTTAAAATCAGGATTTCAAAAGGATCTTTGCCAAACCGCATCACATGATGCAGATTAATCGTCAGATCCTTTTGCTCTCCTAATTTTAAAATCCATTTTGCACAATTATCTCCACATACGGAGGCATTAAAGATCTTTCCGTCTGTATCGTATGCCATCAGCAGCAACGTTTTGATTCCTCCGGATAAATCTTTCGGTGGAATCGGACCAAGCACCGGGCTGTCAATCAGATGCGCACTGATTACCTCCGAGCGATCCACATCGCGGATCATTTCTTTTGCCAATGGCGTGGTCAGCCATTCATCTTCATAACAATTATCAAAATAGGTTGGCGGATGATAGATTGCACCTTTCATTTCTCCAAGATATATTTTCAACATAATAAAATTCCTCTCGCTAACGCTCATTATATCGTGATACGCACATTATACCATATCTCAAAGCCTTCTTGCGCAAATGTATCGTTGTCAACATTTTCCGGGATAAAAATGTTGACAAACGATACAAAACTATTGCCAAATGTCGCTAATTCATTTTTTCTCCCAAAAAGAAAGAAGCCATACTCTCTCAAGTATGACTTCTCTCCTTTTTCAAATTCTTTTTAAGGAAAAAGAATTACTCTTCTTCTGCGCCGTACAGTTTTACGAGTTTGTTCAGGTAAGTGTAACGGTCTTTTGCTTCCTGCTCGTTCTTGCCGAACAGTCTTTCTGCTTTCGCCGGGTTTGCACGTTTCAGAGAGTTGTAACGTACCTCGCCATTCAGGAATTCCTGATAATCTCCTGACGGAGCCTTGGAATCCAGTGTGAATGCGCTCTTGCCTTCTGCAGCGAGTGCCGGGTTGAAGCGGAAGCAATGCCAGTATCCGGTCTGAACAGCGAGCTGCTCCTCGGTCTGTGCTTTGCTCATACCTTTCTTGATACCATGGTTGATACATGGAGCGTAAGCGATAATGAGGGACGGTCCCGGATATGCCTCTGCCTCTGCGATTGCTTTGACTGCCTGATTGTAATCAGCGCCCATAGCGATCTGTGCTACGTATACATAGCCATAGCTCATTGCGATGCTTGCCATATCTTTCTTCTTGGTTTCTTTACCGCCTGCTGCGAACTGTGCAACTGCACCGGTCGGAGTAGCTTTGGAGGACTGTCCGCCTGTGTTGGAGTAAACCTCTGTATCGAATACCATTACGTTGATATCTTTTCCGCTGGCAAGTACGTGGTCTACGCCGCCGAATCCGATATCGTAAGCCCATCCGTCGCCACCGAAGATCCACTGGGATTTCTTAGCGAGGAAGTCTTTGTTCTTAACGATGTCTCTGCAAACGTCGCAGTCAGCGTCTTTGATTGCTTCTACAAGTTTCTCGGTTGCAGTTCCGTTGGTAGCGCCGCAGTCAAAGGTATCCAGATACTCTTTGCATGCTGCTTTTACTTCTTCCGGAGCTTTCTCGGAGTTCATAACATCCTCAACTTTGGCTTTCAGGCCGCCGCGGATTGCTTTCTGAGCAAGAAGCATACCATAACCGAACTCTGCGTTGTCCTCGAACAGGGAGTTGGACCATGCCGGGCCCTGTCCTTTCTCGTTTACAGTGTAAGGAGTGGACGGTGAGGAGTTGCCCCAGATAGAGGAGCATCCTGTTGCGTTTGCGATGTACATTCTGTCACCAAACAGCTGGGTGATCAGTTTTGCGTAAGGAGTCTCGCCGCAGCCTGCGCATGCGCCGGAGAACTCAAGCAGCGGTTTCTTGAACTGGCTGCCCTTTACGGTATTCTCTTTGAATTTTGCTACAACGTCTGTCTTCTCTGGAAGAGCTGCTGCATAATCGAAGTATTTCTGCTCTGCTTCGTGTGCTGCAAGGCTTTCCATAGCCAGTGCTTTCACACCCTTCTTGCCCGGACATACGTTTGCACAGGAACCACATCCGGTACAGTCAAGCTGGGAAATAGCCATTGTGAAGGTGTAGTCCGGCATACCGGTCATCGGCATGGTCTGGATGCCTTCCGGAGCTGCTGCTGCTTCTTCTGCGGTCATGGCAACCGGACGGATAACAGCGTGCGGGCAGACGAAGGAACATCTGTTACACTGGATACAGTTTTCCGGATTCCATACAGGTACGTTTACGGCGATACCACGTTTCTCGTATGCGGATGTGCCGGACGGAGTTGTTCCGTCTACGTAGTCTGCAAATGCGGATACAGGCAGGTTGTTTCCTTCCTGGGAAGTTACTTTTGCCTGGATGGTATTTACGAATTTAACAGCGTCAGCGCGGCCGCTCTCTGCATGAGTTGTGGTCAGACCTTCGTCTGCTGCATTTTTCCAGCTTTCCGGAACTGCAACTTCTTTGATCTGTTTTGCACCCTCATCGATTGCTGCCCAGTTCTTTGCTACGACATCATCACCTTTACGGCCATAGGTAGCTTTTGCTGCTGCTTTCATGAGTTCGATGGCTTTTTCTTCCGGAATGATCTTCGCAAGCTTGAAGAATGCAGACTGAAGAATGGTGTTGATACGGGTCGGTCCCATGCCGGTCTCGATACCGATCTTAACGCCGTCGATCACATAGAATTTAATGTTGTGGTTTGCGATGAATGCTTTTACCTGTCCCGGCAGATGCTCTTCCAGGCCTGCTTCATCCCATGGGCAGTTCAGAAGGAAGGTTCCTCCGTCTACCAGCTCTTCTACCATGTGATATTTGTTCACATAGGAAGGATTGTGGCATGCAACAAAGTTTGCTTTGTGGATCAGGTATGTAGATTTGATCGGTTTCTTTCCGAAACGCAGGTGAGACATGGTTACACCGCCGGACTTTTTGGAGTCATAGTCGAAGTAAGCCTGTGCGTACATGTCTGTGTTGTCACCGATGATCTTGATGGAGTTCTTGTTTGCACCTACGGTACCGTCTGCGCCAAGTCCCCAGAATTTGCAGTTGATGGTTCCTTCCGGAGTTGTTACCAGAGGAGCGCCAACCGGCAGAGACAGATTGGTAACATCGTCTACGATACCAATGGTAAATCTCTGTTTCTCTGTATTTTCATATACAGCAACGATCTGAGCCGGTGTGGTGTCCTTGGAACCAAGTCCGTAACGGCCTGTGAATACCGGTGTGCTCTCGAATCTGCTGCCTTTTAATGCTGCTACTACGTCCAGGTACAGAGGCTCGCCAAGAGATCCCGGCTCTTTTGTTCTGTCCAGAACGGAAATCTGTTTTACAGTCTCCGGAATTGCATTGATGAGTGCTTCTGCGGAGAACGGACGGTACAGACGTACCTTTACAACGCCGACTTTCTTGCCTGCTGCTACGAGGTAATCGATGGTCTCCTCGATGGTATCGCAGACAGAACCCATAGCGATGATTACGTGCTCAGCGTCTGCTGCTCCATAATAGTTGAACAGTTTGTAATCGGTTCCGATTTTCTCGTTTACTTTGTCCATGTACTCCTGTACGATTGCCGGAAGAGCATCGTAGTACGGGTTACATGCTTCTCTTGCCTGGAAGAAGATATCCGGGTTCTGTGCGGATCCTCTCTGGCACGGATGGTTCGGGTTCAGGGCATGTTTACGGAATGCATCTACTGCATCCATATCTACCATGTCTTTCAGATCTTCGTAATCCCATGTCTCGATTTTCTGAATCTCGTGGGAGGTACGGAATCCGTCGAAGAAGTTGATAAATGGAACTTTGCCTTTCAGTGCTGCACAGTGTGCAACCGGTGTCAGGTCCATAACCTCCTGTACGCTGGATTCGCAGAGCATTGCGACTCCGGTCTGACGACAGGCGTAAACGTCTGAATGATCTCCGAAGATGGAAAGTGCGTGGCTTGCAAGGGCACGAGCGGATACGTTGAATACGCCCGGGAGCTGCTCGCCGGCAATTTTATAAAGGTTCGGGATCATCAAAAGAAGTCCCTGGGATGCGGTGTAGGTTGTGGTAAGAGCTCCGGCTGCCAGTGATCCGTGTACTGCACCTGCTGCTCCTGCCTCAGACTGCATCTCAGTTACCTGAACTTCCTGTCCGAAAATGTTCTTTCTTCCCTGGGTTGCCCACTCATCGGTATGCTCCGCCATAACGGATGAAGGGGTAATTGGGTAAATAGCTGCTACGTCGGTATACGCATAAGACGCATGTGCTGCAGCCTGGTTACCATCCATGGTTTTCATCTTTCTAGCCATTTGATTTTATCCTCCTTAAAAAATGATGACCAAAAATTACTTTGGCTTTTCTCAGGTTGGTGTTCTGCCGGGTTTCGGTTGCCTCCGCGCTTCGAAAAACCCGGATAAGGGCATGGCAATGCCACTATGTCCAGTATTTGAATTATAACACCGATTGGGCATTCTGTCCAGATTTTCTGTGGGTGTTCAGGGAAAAATACAAGTTTTTTACAACTTCTGGTAATTCCGCGTCGAATTTCTCGATAAAAAAAGAAGGAACGACCCGCATATTTTTTCTCTTCTGCGGACAGTTCCTTTGCTTCTTTTATTTCTGATTCTGCGCCTCAATCTGTTCTGCGAGGTCGGTTAGATAAACCCATCTCTCGGTTTTTTCTTCCAGAGCAGCTTCGGTCTTCTCTTTTTCCACCATCAGTTCGGCGAGCTTTGCAGAGTTGGTGGCGTTTTTGAGCATCTGATCGTCAAGCGATGCAATCTTTTCCTCGAGTACAGCGATATCGTCATCGATGGTCTCGTACTCGCGCTGTTCTTTGAACGTAAATTTCAGGCGGGTCGGACGTTTCTGCTTCCAGTCATTGTTCTTTGACTTTGCAGGTTCGTCCGCGGACGTTTTGGACGGCGCTGCTTTTGCCGTTTCTTCCGCACTTCCGCCGAAACGGCGTTCTTTTGCTTCGAGGTAATCGGTGTAGCCGCCCTCGTACTGCAGAAGATTTCCGTTTCCGTCGAATTCGAAGATGCGGTCCACGACGTTATCCAGGAAATAGCGGTCGTGGGAAACGGTGATGACGATGCCGACGAACGTGTTCAGGAAATCCTCAAGCACGGTCAGGGTCGGGATATCAACGTTGTTGGACGGCTCGTCGAGGATCAGAACATTGGCGCCGCTCACTAAGACGGATAAGAGATACAGTCTCCGTTTTTCGCCTCCGGAGAGTTTGGAAATCGGGGTGTACTGCATATCCGGTGTGAACAGGAAGCGTTCGAGCATCTGCGATGCGCTGATGCGGCCGTCACGGGTCTGGACATACTCAGCGATATCTTTCACGTAGTCGATCACGCGCTGATTCGTATCCATGTCCGGCTCTTCCTGTGCCAGATAGCCGATGCGGATCGTGTCGCCGATTTCGATGGTTCCCGCATCCGGCAGGACTTCTCCGGTGATCATCCGCAGCATTGTGGATTTTCCGCAGCCGTTCGGGCCAATGATGCCGACACTCTGGTTCCGCAGGAAGATGTATTCGAAATCTTTCATCAGCGTTTTATCGCCGAAGGCTTTGCTGACGTTATGGAATTCAATCGTTTTCTTTCCCATGCGGGTCTCGACAGCATCCATCTCCACAACAGCGTCCGCAGTCGGTGCGGTGCCGTTTTTGAGTGCTTCAAGGCGTTCCAGGCGGGCGCGCTGTTTTGTGCTTCTTGCGCGGCAGCCGCGTTTCGCCCATTCGAGTTCCATGCGCAGGATGCTCTGGCGTTTCCGTTCAGAGGCGAGTTCCATCTCCTCGCGCTCAGCTTTCAGTTCCAGAAAACGGGAATAGTTGGAATCGTAGCTGTACATTTTTCCGTGGCTGATTTCGAGGATGCGGTTCGACACTTTATCCAGGAAATAACGGTCATGGGTGACCATAAAGACGGTTCCGCGGTAATTTTTCAAGTAATCCTCGAGCCAGGAGAGCATCGCATTGTCGAGATGGTTTGTCGGCTCGTCGAGGATCAGGACGTCAAAATCGGACGCAAGCACTTTTGCCAGGGCAACCTTGCGGCGCTGGCCGCCCGAGAGGGTGTCGAGTTTTGCGTCGTATTCGGTGATACCGAGCTGTACAAGGTTGCTCTGCACCTGCCAGTCCTCCTCATCACCGGAAAGGGCGTAGGACAGCACGGTGGCATCCTTTGGAAATTCCGGTGTCTGCGGAAGATAGGCCATTTTGAGGTTGTTCTGGCGGATAATCTGGCCGGAATCCGGGGTCTCCTCTCCTGCTGCCATGCGCAGC
The DNA here is from genome assembly GCF_003482095.1 of Blautia sp. OF09-25XD. Classification (NCBI taxonomy): domain Bacteria; kingdom Bacillati; phylum Bacillota; class Clostridia; order Lachnospirales; family Lachnospiraceae; genus Blautia; species Blautia sp. OF09-25XD. The sequence continues at coordinate 31,711 of NZ_QUMG01000021.1, read as the reverse complement.
AGCGTGGATTTTCCGGTTCCGTTGATTCCGACGATGCCGACCTTGTCGCCCTCCTGCAGGCCGAAGGAAGCATCGTCAAAAATCAGTTTATCGCCGAACAGTTTGCTGATGTGTTCGATGTTGATGATATTCATTTGCACAGTTCTGCAACGGTCTGGTTGATGACTTTTCCGTCTGCTTTACCTTTCATATCTGCCATAACGGCCTTCATGATGGCACCTTTGTTCTTGGTTGCCAGAACGTCTGCGAATTTCTCCTGGATGTAGGCTTTGACTTCGTCTGCACTCATCTGTTTCGGTGCATACTCGCTGATGACGTCATAGCGGAACTGATACTCTGCTTTTAAGTCCTCACGGGATGCCGGGCAGGTATCGATCTGCTCTTTTACGGTCTTCAGCTCTTTTAAGATGACGCGGTCTACCAGCTCCGGTTTGATGTCATCGCGGCAGCCCTCGTCGATGGCTACTTTCTTTGCTGCGGAGATCAAGGAAGAGATGGCCTCTTTTCTCGCTTTGTCTTTGGCTTTCATTGCTGCTATCATATCACTTCTTAAAGTTTCTAATTCCATGGTGTTGTTCCTCCTGTACTAAATTTTGTCCGGTTTCAAGTATAACACTTCTCTTTTTGCTTTTCCAGTCACTTTGTAGGATAGCTCCCTTATTTTCCCCACGGCAGACGGTGTTTCTTTACCTGGATTGCCTGATGCGGGCACATTTCCTGACAGCAGAAACAGCGGATGCACTTTTTATAATCGTAGACCGGCGGATTTCTGCGGCCGTTATCAAAGCGGACGGCTTTCCCTTCCACCGGGCAGCTCTCGACGCAGACGCCGCATTTTTTACATTTTTCTTCTATGATATAGGGGCGGCTCTGGAAGACCCCGAGGATCTCGAGCAGGTCGAGGGCTCCTTTTTTGCGGGCTTTGCGGCGGTCGACGTTGAAGTTTGGATTTCCGTACTTTCTTTTCAGTTCTTCCTCGGATATGGTGCCATCCGCTGTCACGATTTCGATGCGGTCGTCGTGCCACGTTCCAAGGCCGAGCGTTTCCCCGTAGAGATTTGTCGGCACATACGACGGATCGAGGTTCACCAGATGGCAGAACACGGTATCCAGTGCGATCGGATCGGTGGACATAAGAAGAACTCCCATCGAAACCGGGTCGCCGGAAGTCGGACCATTGCCTTCCATTGCTACGATGCCGTCGCAGATATAGAGGCGCGGGGCGACTTTCTGGTTCAGCTCGATCAGCATGTGTGCGAAGCTCTCAGCGTTCGGATAATGCGTGTGGCCGAGTTTTTTGTAGACGCCGCTGATGCAGCCGTACTGGTTCTTGACAGCTCCGGTGATGCGTTCCAGCGCGTGGGTTTTCATTTTGCTGACGCTGATGAGGGCGTCGCAGTCGAGTGCATCTTTCGCAATCATCAGAAATTTGCCATCGGCGGTTTCTACGCGCTCGCTCGTAAGGAAATCCTTCAGCGGAACGTTGTGTTTTTCCAGCACCTCTTTCAGCCCGGCTTCTTTTGCAATGCCTCCGGGGTGCCAAGGCCGCAGGAATCTCCGCAGGAAATATTCTCATAGCCATTTTCCTGCAAAATCGTGATCAGGCATCCATGACTTCCGGGTCGGTCACGACGGCACGTTCGCGTTTTGCGGAGCGGACGAGGTTCGGTTTTAATAAGATATTCTCTTCTTTTCCGACCAGAGATTCCAGGCCGCCAATTGCTTCCAATCCCTTTTGCAGGCTTTCCTTTACGCGCGCCGGCTCATAGTCGGGACAGGCAACCACTGCCACTTTGCTTTTTTCCATATTCACCTCATGTTTTTCTATATTTCAAAAGAAGCTGCGATCCCCTTACCGGTTCTCACAGCTTCTTCGTATATTCACACAGAATATGTTTTTACTTATGCTACTTTGCTTTTTGCAAGCTCAGCCAGTGTTGCAAATCCTTCTGCATCGTTAACTGCCATGTCAGCCAGAACTTTACGGTTCAGCTCAACGCCTGCCAGTTTCAGACCATACATAAATTTGCTGTAGGACAGACCGTTCATTCTTGCTGCTGCGTTGATACGAGCGATCCACAGCTGACGGAACTGACGTTTTTTCTGTTTTCTTCCTGCGTAGGAGCTGGTCAGTGCGCGCATTACGGACTGTTTTGCTACTCTATACTGTTTGCTTCTGGCTCCTCTGTAACCTTTAGCCAGTTTTAATACTCTGTTATGTTTTTTCTTAGCGTTCATGCCGCCTTTAATTCTTGCCATTTCTTATTTTCCTCCTTGATCTGTTGGGCGTAACTCTACCTTGCAAAAATTACATGTAAGGTAAGATTTTCTTCATGTTCTTTACGTTTGTTGCATCAACAGTAGTCTGTTTTCTCAGGTTTCTTTTTCTCTTCTGAGATTTCTTGGTTAAGATATGGCTCTTGTAAGCTTTATTTCTTACTAATTTTCCTGTTCCTGTTGTTTTAAAACGCTTTGCAGCTGCTCTGCTTGTTTTTACCTTTGGCATTTTAATTTCCTCCTTGATATTGATTCAAATGTATTTTAACGTTTAGCCGTCAAAAACATGGTCATGCTTCTGCCTTCCACCTTCGGCGCTTTGTCAACCGTTGCAATATCGGACAGACTCTCTGCAAATTCATCGAGGATGTATTTGCTACTGTTCATATGTGCCATCTCACGGCCGCGGAAACGAAGTGTTACTTTTACTTTGTCTCCCTTTGTAATGAACTTGCGGGCTGCACCTACTTTGGTATTAAGATCATTGGTGTCAATGTTTGGAGAAAGGCGAACTTCCTTGATTTCAATTGTTTTCTGTTTTTTCTTTGCTTCTTTTTCCTTGCGGGCCAGTTCATATCTGTACTTTCCGTAGTCGATAATTTTGCAAACCGGCGGTTTCGCTGTCGGAGCAATTTTCACAAGATCCAGACCTGCTTCCTGTGCTTTCAGGTACGCATCTCTGGCAGACATAATTCCAAGCTGTTCTCCGTTCTGACCGATCAGACGAATTTCTCTGTCTCTGATCTGCTCATTAATCATTAATTCGCTAATTGTAGTGCACCTCCATCATTATAAAAGACTGTGTTCCCGCTTTTGCGGTGTAACGAAATCAAACTCGGCTCACCGGACCGGATTTGACTGATAACGCAAGAAAAGTGGATAGACAGACTATCCACTTAACATTGTACATAAATCTCTACACAAAGAGAACTTAAGATCAATATTGAACCGTAGTCGCGTGTTTGCGCTAGGGTGAGAGTGGATACTCTACTTTCTTTTTCTCAGACTATTGCAGTATAGCACTCTCCCATCCTATTGTCAATACTGATTTTCGCATTTTTTCGTATTTATTTCCCGCAGCCACAGCGGAAGGAGCTGCACTCGGTTTCCTGGCAGCTGCATGCGCTGTCTCCGGCGATATGGATATCTCCGGCTTCGCATTTACAGTTGTCGTTAAAGGTACAGTTCTGCGCCTTGCAGTCGACACCGATTTTCGTACAGCCGCAGCCGGTGGAGTTGGACATCGTGCCCTCACCGCGCTCCTTGAAGCTCTCGCAGCACGTTTCCATGGAGCTTTTGGCTCCGCTTCCGCCTACGCGGATATCTCCTTTGGAACAGAGCTCGTTCTGGTTGTAAACACAGGTCATAGCGGAACAACTTAATGCTGGCATAATAAATTACCTCCTGAAATTTAGTTTTCTGCGGTTTCGCCCGCATAGAAACCATTATTTCCAAGAGGTAATTTTTTATGCCTTATTTATTTGATAATACCAGTGTCCAAAGTTTGGAAATCCGACGCAAGCAAAGCTTGCACGAGGATTTTTAAATTTTGGACACGCCAAAACATGAGTAAGTAGCCATTTTTCGAAGAAAAATGAGCGGAGTACGAATGTTTTGAAGATTGCGGGAGTACGAAGTACGGAGCAATCTGGTATCATAGGTGTCAATTTTTTTGACACCTACCTTATTTATTTTCTTTTGTTTCAACAGTAACCGGGCGGTTAACGCGGCTTGCGATTTCTTCTTTGATATCTGCGATAAACTGCTCCAGGCTTCTCTGGCCTTCATCACCTGCAAAACGGCTTCTGACAGATACAAGACCTGCCTCTTCCTCTTTTGCTCCGGCGATCAGCATGTATGGAATCTTCTGTCCCTGTGCCTCACGGATCTTATATCCGATCTTCTCGGAACGGGTATCCATCTCTGCGCGGATGCCTGCCTCGTGAAGGGCGTCCAGAACCTTCTTGCCGTAATCTGCGTATTTGTCGGAGATTGGCAGAACCTTTACCTGTACCGGTGCAAGCCAGGTTGGGAATGCACCTGCAAAGTGCTCGATCAGGATACCGATGAAACGCTCAACAGAACCGTAAACAACACGGTGGATCATAATCGGACGATGTTTCTCTCCGTCTGCTCCTGTGTATTCCAGTTCGAATCTCTGCGGCAGCTGGAAGTCAAGCTGGATGGTACCGCACTGCCACGTTCTTCCGATGGAGTCTTCCAGATGGAAGTCGATCTTCGGGCCATAGAATGCGCCGTCGCCTTCGTTGACTACATAGTCAAGGCCAAGATCATCGAGTGCGCCGCGGAGACCTTCGGTTGCTACCTCCCAGTCCTCATCGCTTCCCATGCTGTCTTCCGGACGGGTGGACAGCTCTACGTGATATTTGAATCCGAACAGTTTGTAAACCTGGTCAATCAGGTTTGCAACGCCTTTGATTTCATCTTTGATCTGCTCCGGTGTCATGAAGATATGGGCATCATCCTGGTTGAAGCAGCGTACACGCATCAGGCCGTGCAGCTGGCCGGATTTCTCATGACGATGTACCAGGCCAACCTCTGCCAGACGCAGCGGCAGATCACGGTAGGAACGAGGCTCGGATTTGTAAACGAGAACGCCGCCCGGGCAGTTCATCGGTTTGATTGCATAATCTTCATCGTCGATGACGGTGGTATACATGTTTTCTTTGTAGTGATCCCAATGACCGGAGGTCTCCCACAGGCGACGGTTCAGGATGATCGGTGTGGAGATTTCTACGTATCCTGCTTTTCTGTGGATTTCACGCCAGTAATCCATCAGTGCATTTTTCAGATCCATTCCTTTTGGAAGGAAGAACGGGAATCCCGGGCCGTCCTCACTCATCATAAACAGGCCGAGCTCTTTTCCGAGTTTTCTGTGGTCACGCTTTTTTGCTTCCTCGATCATGTGGAGGTACTCTTCAAGCTCTGCTTTCTTTGTGAATGCAGTTCCGTAGATTCTCTGCAGCATCTTGTTTTTCTCGCTGCCTCTCCAGTATGCGCCTGCAAGGCTGGTCAGTTTGAAGGCTTTGACCGGCTTTGTGCTCATCAGATGAGGGCCTGCGCACAGGTCCGTGAATTCACCCTGGCGATAGAAGCTGATGACTGCGTCTTCCGGCAGATCTTCGATCAGTTCTACTTTATATGGCTCTTCTTTTTCTTTCATGAAGCGATGGCTTCTGCTCTCGGCAGCTCGAAGCGCTCCAGTTTCAGATCCTCTTTTACAATTTTCTTCATTTCTGCTTCGATTTTTTCAAGGTCTTCGCTGGTGAGTGGAGTTTCTCTGTCTATATCGTAGTAGAATCCGTCTGCGATGGACGGTCCGATTGCAAGCTTGGTCTCCGGGTACAGTCTCTTGATTGCCTGTGCCATGATATGGGATGTGGTGTGACGGAATGCTGCTTTTCCGCCTTCATCGTTGAAGGTCAGAATGGAAAGATTGCAGTCCTTGTCGATGACGGTACGAAGATCTTCTACTTCACCGTTTACTTCACCTGCACAGGCCATTCTTGCAAGGCCTTCGCTGATGTCTGCTGCGATCTCAATGATGGATTTCGGTTCGGAGTACTCTTTGGTACTTCCATCTTTCAGTGTGATGATCATTTGCTTTACCTCTTTCTTTGTATATTTTTCGCAAGCGTGTTTCAGAATTTTTATACTTTTTACAGCAACAAAAAAGTCCCTTCTGACACGCTTATGCTGTCAAAAGGGACGATGTATTTTCATTCACCGCGGTTCCACCCATTTTGTTTTTTCAAACCACTTCATTTGACGATAACGGAATCACCGGGCCGGATTGGGGCCGCTCAGAGCTGGTCTTCGATCACGTTCCTGTTAAAACCCTTGCACCACAAAACGGGGTTTCTCTCTGTCACATTCGCTGTGATTTACTCGTCTCTTCTACGCTTTGTTTTTTGTGTTCGGTGCTTTTTGGCTCCCGATAGTTTTAGATTATATCACCCAATGCGTGGTTGTCAAGACCTACATGGGCGGAAAATTTATTTTTCCGGCGATTTTTGTCCTGCTGTCTGCAGAGCAATTTTTTCTTTTGCTTTTTCCGGCATTTCCAGCAGGGCAAACTCGTAAAAGATGCCGTAAATATACGTGATTCCACGGATATCGCCCAGCGCTTTCGGGCGCTCGACAACCGGTCTTTCGCTCTCCTGCTGTAATTCCAGCACTTTCTGATATGCACTCCGGACGGAGCTCCAGACAAGACTTTTGCTTTTTTCTCTGCGGTTGATCCAGAGCTCTTTTGTATAGGTGCCGCTTCTGCCGTATTTCATATGGTAGGAATACGGCAGGCCGGAATAGGTATGAAATTCAAAATCCTGGAATGTGAGTAAGCACTCCCACAGGGCTTCTTCTGTCCGCTCCTTGCGGAGCCGCTGCAGGGCCTGTTCTCTTTTTCGCTGTAATCTTTCCTGTGTTTCTTTCGTTTCTTCCATCTTGTTTGTCTTCTCCATCCTGTTTTTAATCCACCAGAAATTTATCCAGCTCCGCCGTCACGACCGGATTACGTTTTACCTGCGGATGGTCGATTTTTCTTCCCTTCGCGACAACCATTTCGATCTGGCGCAGAGCACGGAGATCTTCGAGCGGATTCTTTGCGGTGACGATGAAGTCTGCACATTTTCCCGGCTCGATCGTTCCGGTTTCGGCTCCGATTCCTGCCATCTCGGCGGCGCGGGCGGTTGCGGATGCTTATTTTTCGAGGATTTCCCGCATCTGCTGTATAATTTTTTTGATTTCATAAACCGATACGCTGTTTACGACTTCAAAATTGATCTGCTTTTCTTTTCCACTGTATTTCGCTTCATACTCTCTGGCTCTTTCTTCGTCATGGTCTTTGTACCGTGCTTTGCCGATCAGATAGGCATCTGAATTGGCCGTATCGGGGTAGCCTGGGCCTTTTTCCAGTTCAAACAGTTCTTTCTCTTCTTTCAGATCATTTTCCAGTCTGCTTAAGTCTTCCAGAAATGCGGCGCAGACCTCGGATAATGTTTTCTGATGTATACCAGATTTTTGTGCAGACATGTCGCACTTTTTTCCATCAGATGACGCTCTGTTTCTTTTGTCAGATAGTCAAATTCCCCCCGCTGCACTTCATCCCCCTGAATGGACCGCGCAAGCTGTTCGAACCAGTACATCTGCCGCGGCATGCTGTCCGGGAACATGAAATACGTAGAAAACTCGTGATCGATCATCGGCGCCAGACGCAGAATCTTGTCATCCTCATCGCAGACAAACGCAATATTTTCATAGTGATAATTTTGATCCCCTTTCAAAATCGAAACCAGAATCTGCATTACCAACTCCTCCGCCATCGCCGTGTTGTTCTGGAAGTAGTCCGATTCGAGGATTTCGGTATAATCGTAGAACATCTGGCAGTAATTGACGTAATCATCGATGTGAACTTTGGGATCTGGATATTTTCGAAAAACTTCCAACAGATTCAGCAGATGCTCTCCCTTGTTATAAATCATCGGCGAAACGGTTCCATAGTCATAATACTTTTCCACCTCCGCCTCATACCCTTCACAAAACGCAAGCCGATACTGCGGCGCCGGCATAAAATACGCATCAATCACCCATGACCAGAAAACCTCAGCATAGGCGAACAGCGGCGTAGACAGCGGTTTAGATTTTGTAAGCGGTTTAAAAACAACATCTCCTTCAAAAACCGGAAAATGCTTCTCCCCTTTCACAACCCCCACTGCCTCCGCTTTCAGATTGCCGGAACGGGCAGAATACTTATATTTCTTTGGCAGATAGGATGGTTTCTGTTTCATCTTAATCCTCCTGCAATGCTGCCAGATATCCCAGGATTCGTTCTTTTTTTCTGTCTGACAGATTCCGAAAGCCTTCCAGAATGATTTTTTCTGTTTCATTTCCTGCGCTCATTTCCGGATTTCCCGCATTTCGCTCTGTCTCATTCTCCCCCAGAAGTTCATACGGCGTAACCTTCAGCACTTCGCAGATTTTCAGTATTTTATCCGCCGACGGATTCGTGCCCTTTCTTTTCCAGTCGCTGATGGTGCTCTGGGAAATTCCGGTTTCTTCGGAGAATTCTTTCTGGGTCATGCCGTTTCGAAGAATTAGCTCAAAAATTTTTTCACTGATCATTTTGTATCTCACCTTTTTCACTTAGATTTTGTTTTACTATACCATAAAATTTCCTGCCCGTCATTTCCTCCAATGCTGAAAAAACGCCTCTTCCTGCGCTGTGCGGATTCCGTATTTTCTTCTGGCGATGTAGAATTTTGATTTCCAGCTTGAGGTCTGCACCGGGATTGCGGTGATGTGGTGGAGGCGGACGATGTCCATGTAGGGGAGGATAGATATTCCAAAACCATTTTCCACAAGGCCGGTGATGACTTCGATTTCTTCGGCCTCACACACGGGTTTTACCTGGATGCCCTGTTCGGCGAAGATCTGCTCTTGGAGGCTGCGGAAGCCGCTCGTCCTGGAAAACATGACCTGCGGATACTTGGCTGCTTCTTTTAGTGTGATGTTCTCTTTCCCCTCCAGCGGATGACCTTCCGGGACGGCGGCCGCGATGTAAGATTCCCGGAGGGGATAATATTCGAGTTCTTCGGATTTCAGCAGTTCTGAGCAGAAGCCGATATCGTATTTTCCATCCAGCAGACCCTCCTCGATCTCTGGGGTCAGGCGGTTATAGATGATAAACGGGAAGGTCGCGCCGAATTCCCGCAGCATATGTGGTATTGTTCCTGCCGCGAGCGGATATACGGTTCCGATCCGCACTGTCTTTTCTTCCGTCCGAGGCCTGCCGCCCGCTCCTCCATTCGAAGATATGCGTCCAGAATCTCCTCGACATCCTGCATCAATTCTTTTCCGTAGCGGCTCAGGCTCACGTTTCGTCCTTCTTTCTGGAAGAGCGGAACACCGTACTCGTCCTCCAGTGTCTTGATCGCATGGCTGAGCCCCGGCTGGGAAATATTCAGCGCTTTTGCCGCTTTTCCATAGTGCTGCAGTTTTGCCAGCTCTGCAAAATATTTTAAATACTCGATATTCATAGATAGCCTCTTTTCCTGTTCTGCATCTATCATACCACTTTTCATTTAATTTTAGAATCAATTTATTCAAAATAATCATTTGTTTTTATCGGTTTCTGTGTCTATAATAAGCATAGTTTCAAGACCTTAACGTAATTTCATTCTCAGGAAAGAAGGATTTTTACTCATGAATACCAGAAAATTTCATCTTCCAGGCGAAGCGGCGCTTCTGATCGTGCTTCTGATCAACCCTCTTGCCATTGATCTGATATCAAAAAGCGTATTTGGAATTTCAACAATTTCCTCCGTGCCGCTCATCCTCAGCACAGCGTTTCCAGTTTTCAGTTTCGGAACGTGGAACTATATCTTTCAAACGCTGCTTGTCATCACCCTGATGGTCCTGAAGCGTTCGTTCTGTCCCGGCTATCTGTTTTCTTTTGTTGTCGGCATCGGAACTTTCTTCTGTGCTTTTATGACGGGACGAACCGTATCTCTGGTTCAAAAATTCATTGGAAATCATGTAGAATTTTACCGTCTGATGAAAAAAGAAATGGTAATGCCTGGGAAAAAGATGCGCCATGCATAAAAAAACTGCCCGAATTCCAGTTTTTCTGTTGAAATTCGGGCAGTTTTTTATGCGTTCTGCTCCGCTTCTACTTCCCGGTTGATCTCATCCTCGCTGTCAGCCATGGCCTGCATTGTCATAGTCAGCAGTTTTTCCAGCGGCCAGTCAAGCTGCTCGGCGCCCCGCTCAATGACTTCCCGCGAACATCCAGCCGCAAAGCCTTTGCTCTTATATTTTTTCTTCAGGGATTTCAGTTCCATATCTTTTGTACTCTTCGAGGCCGCATCAGCGCAGCCGCCCAGATCAGGCCTGTCAGCTCATCTGCGGCAAACAGCACCTTTTCCATCTCGTGAACCGGCTCCACATCCAGCGTCACGCCGCACTCGATGGTAATGCCGTATCCGTGTGATACAACACCATGAATGATATCCTCCGATACGCCGCCTTCCCGCAGAAGTTCCGGCGCTTTCAGACAGTGCTCGGCCGGATACAGTTCAAAATCAATATCATGCAGCAGGCCGACAATTCCCCAGTGCCCCTCTTCTGCTCCATAGCCGAGTTCTCTCGCATACCATTTCATCACAGCCTCTACGGTAAGCGCATGCTGAATATGGAAGGGATCTTTGTTGTATTTTTTTTAATAAGGCAAACGCCTCGTCTCTTGTAATTTCACTCATGATCTGTTTTCTCCTTTTTCTTCCCTGATTTTCCAGAATCTGTGAATCTGAATTGTAATTTCATCCATTATATACCCATATTCATACCGTATCAATAGGTTTATTCAGACTTTTTCCTATCCCCCATACAAAAAACGCTGCTTCACTCCCCCTTTTCGGAAGATGAAGCAGCTTTTTTTTCTGCAATCGTCTTACAGCAGTTCCGGTTTCAGCCGTACGGCGAATTTTATTTCGTTTTCTTTCAACTGATACTTCTCCAGCAGCATCGGTCCGCAGCTTGCCGATCCGATTCCCGCCTGGCGGTAGTCAATGCAGAAAACAGTGCTTCCGCACGGCTTAAGCTCATAGTTATGCGCTTTTTCCGTCAACTCCTCCTGCGTATAAACGGATGCCTGGAAGGAGAACGTTTTCTCTCCCACTGCCGTCAATACCGCACGATCACTGGCAAGACTTGCATAATCGCAGTCGTAGTGGCTGCCGTTCTCCTGCGGGCGGATATAGTCCTCCTGCTGTTCTGCCGGTGTGCTGTGGAAAACGCCGTGATAGCTTGCCTGGTGCTTATCCACGTAGCTCTCCACCGGGCCGAGGCCGCAGTAGGTCAGTTTTGCAAACGATTCCGGCAGGAACAGGCGCAGGCCAAAACGCGGCAGAACCGGGAATACCGGGTCTTTCTTTGCTTCTACATGGACATCGGTCGTTCCGTCGCTGTAAATTGTCCATTTGATCACACCTGCAAGGATCCGCTGCAGAGCCGGAGACGAAATCGAATAGCTTGTCTCGATCTCCACGCAGCCGTTTTCTTCTTTTGCCGTTGTCTCATACGCCCGCGTCACGGTGCGGTCATACTGCGCACGCATCCAGGTATTCTTGATATTGCGGTCATTGTCTGTCGGCGCACGCCAGATGTTCAGCTCCATCGGGCGGTCGAGCAGATTCTGGTTGGCATAGCACATTTTCTCGAACAGGCCGGTGAACTTATTATAGGTATAGCTGAACTGTTCCGTCGATACCGTCAGATAATGATCGTCCTCTTTCCATCCAAACGAAGCCGTTCCCTCCGGGCGCTTCATCATCTCTTTTGCCTTCTGGTTCTGATTGTCTTTCGTTTTCACCGGAACTTCTTCAAATCCCAGTTCGAACTGCTCCGGCAGCACCTCAGTAGCCTGTTTCTGATACCAGGTAACCTTCAGCGCACATTTTCCCTGCTCCGGCACGGAAATAGCAAGCGGAATCGTCTTCTCACAGCCTGCCGCAAGCTCCAGCAGTGCTTCATCTGTAATCTTGCCGCTCTCCGTCACTTCGCCGTCCACAAGCACCTCATAGCCGAGCACAGCGTAATCTTTCAGATTCACGAAATTCATATAGTTTTTGATGGTCAGTGTACCCTTTTCGGCATCATATCCCGTCACGCGCACCGGACGATACACGTTTTTAAATTCCATCAGTCCCGTATGCGGTGTGCGGTCCGGATAAACAAGTCCGTCCATGCAGAAGTTGCCATCGTGCGGATACTCGTTGTGGTCGCCGCCGTACGCGTACATCTTCTTTCCCTCGATCGTTTTTCCCATATCAATCGCGTGGTCGCACCACTCCCAGATAAAGCCGCCGCACATCTTCTCCTCGCTGTGGATCAGTTCAAAGTAGTCTTCAAGATCTCCCGGGCCGTTGCCCATCGCATGGCAGTATTCGCACATGATATACGGCTTATCCCCGTACTCCACCAGCTCTTTTTTGATCTCCTCGAGTGATGGATACATGCGGCTGTAGAGGTCGAGGTTGCTGTAATCGTATTTCTTCGGATCATCCACATACCGTGCCGACTCATAGTGCGTCAGACGCGTCGAATCAAATTTCTTCGTCCACTTTAAGGCCGCCTCGAAGGTACAGCCGTATGCGCACTCATTTCCCATCGACCAGATGACAACGCTCGGGCGGTTTTTATCGCGCTCTACGCAACGCTGTGTGCGGTCTACGGTTGCCTCGGTAAATACCGGATTGTTCGCAATTAGTTTATTCCAGTTCTTCGCATACTCTTCCCAGCTCGTATAATTCGCATAAATTGCCTCTGTGCCGTGGCTCTCATTGTCCGCCTCATCGATGACATAAAAACCGAGACGGTCATAAAGCTGATAACAGTACGGCGCATTCGGGTAATGGCTGGTCCGGATCGCATTGATGTTGTGCTCTTTCATTACCTTCAGATCTTTTTTTATCTGTGCAAGGCTGATTGCAAATCCCGTCACCGGATCGCTGTCGTGGCGGTTTGTTCCGTGGAATTTGATCTTCACGCCGTTCAGGTACAGCACACCGTCCTTCGCGTGGATCTCACGGATGCCGACATGATCAGTGATCACCTCACCCGCCGTCTCCAGCACCAGCGTATACAGATACGGCTCCTCGGCATTCCACAGATGTGCATCTTTTACATGCATCTGAACCGTATCGCCGCCAAACGCTGCCTCTGCCACAAGATGATTTTCTGCATCAAACAGCTTTGCCGTTCCTTCCTGCGGTTCCCCGTCACTCCAGGTAATCGCAATCGAAACTTCTCCATTCTGGTACGATGCGTCCGGCGCTGCCTTTACAAAGTAATCGCGGATGCCTTTTTCTGGTCTTGCAAGCAGATAGACATCGCGGAAAATGCCGCTCATGCGGAATTTGTCCTGATCCTCGAGATAGCTTCCATCGCACCATTTCAGCACCAGTACGGCGATGGTGTTGGTGCCATCTTTTAAGAAGTCTGTTACATCAAATTCACTCGTAGAATGAGACACCTGGCTGTAGCCGACGAAGCTGCCGTTCATCCACACGTAGAAACAGGAATCCACGCCCTCAAAATTCAGGAATTCCCTCGGTGCTTCCTCCTGTTTTTTCCACTCGAACGTTCTCACGTACGCACCGCACGGGTTCTCATACGGCACATACGGCGGATCCACCGGGAACGGGTAGCGGACATTCGTATACTGATGGTGGTCATGGCCATAATTCTGCCAGACGGACGGCACCGGAATCGTCTCGAATGCAGAAGTGTCGTATCCTTCTGCGAAAAACTCCTCTTTTACATCGTAAACACTGGTAAAATAGCGGAATTTCCAGTCGCCGGAAAGCAGGAAAAAGCGGTCCGACGCCTCCCGGTTCTCCACCAGATCCTCCATGCGGCGGGATGCCGGAATGTAGTAGGCACGGTTCGGCATGGTATTCACATGCAGGTGATCGAAATCTTCGAAATATTTTGGAACAATCATCTCTTTTTAAGTCCTCCTTATTCTGTCTTTTGTTTCCAATATCGGCACCGAAACACACGCGGTCCCGGTGCCGATCAGATTTTCTGTTATTCTTTTACTTTTTCCATGCAGGAAGAACGCCTTCGTAATTCATGCCATAACCGTAGTCATAGTTATGTCCTTCGCTGTCAATATAGGTTTCCATATCCAACGCACGGTCCTCGCTCTGCTCCTCAACCGCATCCATATCCTTCGGCATCTGGATCGGCAGACGGCCGGTCGGGTTGTAACCGCCGAAGACAACGTCGAGCACAGCGGCTCTCGAAACACCGAACTCTGCGACGATCGCATCGGCTTCGGCTTCAAATTCATGCATCACCATCGGGTTGTTGACGGTTGCGCAGACGATCACCGGCTTGTCGCCCATCGCGCGGCGGCATTCGAGAATATTGTCGAGATCAGCCTCGTTGTAGGCAGTGTTTGTCTTTCCAAGATAGCTGCGGTTCGTGAAATTCTCGCGGAAATCACCGCCGGCAATGCTCACCTCACGCGCTTTTTTCGCCGTATACGGGCGGTACTGCAGTGTAATCGGCAGATAGCCGTTGCCGCCGTTCGCAAGATCTTCGGTGGAATACGGGTTGCATGCCGGGCTTTCGATAAATACCAGCGCCACATCGGCCTCCTCCGGTGATGCCACGCGTGTACCGTACTTGGACGGCAGTCCATCCGGCAGCGGATCTTCGGTTTTTGCCGGCAGATCGATGCGGAAGAACGCTTTGGACGGTCCGATCTTTCTCTCCGGAATATAAACCTTCAAACCTTTCTTCAGCGGCAGCACACCCTTCTGTCCTTCCGGTGCACGTTTCGCACTGTTTTTCAGCAGGACGATGGATTTCTGCTGTGCCTCATAGCCATGGCGGCAGAACTCTTCGCATCCTACAATCTTTGCGGATTCTTCCGGATCAAGATACGGATCCTCAAACAAGCCGCAGTGGAAAATGTTGATCAGAAGACGTTTAGCGGACAGCTCCATGCGCTCACGCATCGCTTTCTCGCCGTATTTCTCACAGCCGATCTTATACGCCTCGACAATCGGACCGGACTCGCTGTTTCCGCCGAACTGGTCAACGCCGTTTGTAATCGCCAGCAGACACCGTTCTGCCTCGGTCATATCCTGCACGCCGTAGCAGCGGCTTCCAAATCCCTCAATCGTCTTCTCCGGATCCTGGTGATGCCCCAGTCGGTGCAGACAATGCCTTTAAATTCATATTTTCCGCGCAGCAGATCCTTGATCAGGTACTCGCTGTAGGAGTTTCCGACGTTCTTGCCGTTTTTCTTGTCCACGCCGTAGGATACGGTGTAGTACGGCATAACCGCGGATGCGCAGTCGGTCGGTCCGTCCAGGTGGAAGGCTGCCTCGGTAAACGGTTTTAAATGCTCCTCAAAATTTCCGGTCGGATAAACGGCAAACTGTCCGAATGCATAGTGTGCATCGCGTCCGGCCTCTCCGGTGCCGCCGCCCGGCCAGTGTTTGACCATCGTGTTGACGCTGTCTTTTCCCCAGCCGTCTGCTTCCCCTTCCGTTGTCTGCATACCGTCACAGTACGCTTTGGTAAGCTTTTGGGACATCTCCACTTCTTCGCCTAACGTATCGACAAACCGCATCCATCTCGGCTCGGTACAGAGATCAATCTGCGGTCCGAGTGCCGTTGTGATACCGAGTGCCCGATATTCGCGGGAAGCATCTTTTGCAAACTGTCCGGCTACTTCCGGATCGAAGCAGGCTGCAAAACCAACGCCCTCCGGCCATTTGCTGATCTCGCTTCCGCCGCTCTTGAACTCCGCGCCGGAATCCTTTGCTCCGTTCCGCGGATCGGAGGAGAGGTTGACCGGAATACCGTACGGCAGTGTTTCCGCTCTTTTCTGCAGCTCATTGCTCCACTTTGCGGAGATTTCCGGGCTTTCTACATTCGTCAGCAGAATATGACGGATGTGTTCGTCCTCCAGAAATTCCTTCTGCTGGTCAGAAATGGCATACGGCTCTTTGCCGGATTCGAGATACGTTTTTCCGTCAAACGTTCCCTGGAATGGTCCGCCCGGCATCGGCGGTACCGCCTGGTGCGGCGAGTACAGCATAAGGCCTGCAATCTCTTCAATCGAAAGACGACCCGCAAGGTCTGCCGCTCTCTCCTCATCGGAAAGACGCCAGTCCTCGTACGGCAGCAGTTCGCCGGTTTTTGCAAGATCTTTAAAGTAATATCCATCTTTTTCCAATACCTTTACACCGGACTCCTCCGCCCAGGCAATCGTTTTTCCGTCTGCCTGTGTGATGCGGTGGATTCCGTTTTTCGTTGTTTTCTCCATAAGTTTTCTCCTTTTTCCTGCTGCATTTATTTCAGTGTAAATACCGCACTGTTTTCCGTCGTGCTGCTGTCACCGACAAATACGGTAAACGTTCCAGGCTCGCTTCCAAAAGTTCCGTCGAGACGGTAGTAGCGCAGATCTTCTTCGGTAATATAGAAGGTCACTTCCTGCTCTTTGCCCGGAGCAAGCTCCACTCTTCGGAAGCCTTTCAGCTCTCGCACCGGACGAACCACATCGGAATAATCATCACGGATGTACAGCTGTACAACATCACAGCCAGCCGTATCACCTGTATTTTTCACGGTCACATGCGCTGCAATTCTGCCGTTTTTATCCATCTCGTTCTGATCCAGTGTTACCGCGGAAATATCAAACGTGGTATAGGAAAGTCCGTAACCAAACGGATACAGCGGTGCGTTCGGAATATCGAGATATTTGGAGCGGAACCGCTCTTTCATGCCCGGCAGATTCGGTCTTCCGGTGGAATACTCGTTGTAGCTGACCGGCGCCTGGCCCACGCAGTACGGGAAGCTCATCGGCAGATGGCCGGATGGATTTTTCTTTCCGGTCAGAACATCCACAACGGCACTTCCGCCCTCTGTTCCCGGGAACCATACCTCGAGAACGGCTTTTGCTTTTGCACTGATCTCACGCAGATCCAGCGGGCGGCCGTTGAACAGAACGACAACCACATTCGGGTTGACGGCCAGCACTTTTCGGAACAGCTCCATCTGAATCTCCGGCACATCGATCATGGCACGGCTGGTCGCCTCGCCGCTCTGCAGATAATGCTCACCCATCGGCATGACCACGAGATCGGCCTCTTTTGCTGCCTGTAGTGCGCTCTGCTCCATGGCAGCAAGCTCTTCCTCACTGTATTTTTTCGGTGTCGTCTCGGTAAATCCGATCAGCTCCACATCGTTTCCGATAACCGGGCATCCTTCCGCATACGTGGTGCGTGATGCGTCGAATACTTTCTCGGCTGCTTCCTGAATCGTCACGCAGTCCTTGCTGTCGCCGGTGAAGGACCAGCTGCTCTTGATTTCATGATTGTTGGTATACGGGCCGACAAATGCGATCTTTTTCGCAGTGTCGAGCGGCAGTACACCGTCGTTTTTCAGCAGGACGAAGGATTCCTCCGCTGCTTTTTTCGCCAGTGCACGATGCTCCGGGCAGAGGTTGTATGCTTTCTCTTTCTCGGCATCCGCATCTTTATATGGATTTTCAAACAGTCCCAGTTTGTTTTTCAGCTCCAGAATCCGCAGGCAGCACTCGTCAATCAGATGCTCGTCCACTTCACCTTCTTCTACGAGACGGCAGAGGTTTGCGGCGTAAACGGATGTCATCATATCAATATCCACGCCTGCCTCCAGCGCTTTTTTCGCTGCATCGGCGGCATCTTTCGAGCTTCTGTGGGCAACGGTTTCCAGAATGGCTGCAAAGTCAGAAATCAGCACGCCGTCAAATCCCATCTCGCCGCGCAGGATATCGCGCATCAGCCATTTGTTGGTGCTCGCCGGAACGCCGTTGATCGTGTTAAATGATGTCATCACCATCGCTGCGCCCGCATCAATGCCTGCTTTGTATGCCGGAAGATAGAATTCACGGAAGGTATGCTCTGAGAGCTCTACGGTGTTGTAATCTCTTCCTGCGACTGCTCCGCCGTAGCCTGCAAAGTGTTTGATGCAGGAGGCAACTTTTCCCGGTGTTTTTAAATCATCGCCCTGGAAGCCTTTTACGATCGCCTCGGAAAAGCGGCTGTTCAGGTACGGATCTTCGCCTGTGGATTCCACAACGCGGCCCCATCTCGCATCGCGCACAAGGTCAACCATCGGAGAAAAGGTAACGTGAAGTCCGGCCGCGGATGCTTCTTTTGCGGCTGCAGACGCGCACTCGCCGGAGAGCTCCGGATCAAAAGTGGCTCCCTGCGCCAGCGGCGCCGGGAAAATGGTCTTCATGCCGTGAATGACATCCATCATGAACAGCATCGGGATGTGATGCGGCTGTTTTGCCATGTAGTCATCCTGCAGTTTTTTCATCGTATCGGCACCGGCTGCACCGAGAATGGAACCGGCCATCTCCAGGTCCTCTTTTCCGATTCCCATGTCATTTGCCGGGCCGGTCAGGACGCTGTTTTCATCCCCGAGGTAAAATGCTCCGCTTAACTGAAGCATCTGATCTACTTTCTCTTTCAGCGACATATCCGCCAGCAGTTTTTCCAGATCTGTCTGTTTCATTGAAAAACCTCCCTGTTGTTATTTTCAGAATTTTCCTGTTTCTTATATCATTTGTTTCTATTTTACGGCATAACTCTGCATAAAACAATCACTTTTTTTGACCTTTTCCTCAACGATTTTAACAAAAGAAGCGGGTTCCGCCGTTTTTTGATTTTCGGCAGAACTCGCTCCCTTTTTATAATTTAATTCCTTTTAATGCCGCGGCAAACGCATTGTTCACCGGCTCTTCGGCCTCTTTTTTCTGTTTCTTCATATAAGCTGCCACATCGCGCTTCGTCACGCCGCCGCCCTCTTTTTTGCGGCGCTCTTGGAATTTTGTCATGCGCTCTTTGTGGCCGCAGGCGCAGACAAACGTCGCATCCTCGCCCTTTCCGATCATCTCCATGCGCTTATGGCAGACCGGGCATCTCGCATTCGTCGTGCGGGAAACCGTCTCGCGGTAGCCGCACTCTCTGTCCTGGCAGACGAGCAGTTTTGCGTTCTTTCCATTCACCGCAAGCAGCCGTTTTCCGCAGTTCGGGCACTTCTTGTTCGTCAGGTTGTCGTGGCGGAACGTTCCCTCTTCCGTCTTGATCTCATCGATCAGTTCCACCGTGTAGCTGCGGATCTCCTCCATAAACACATCGCGCCGCTTCTTTCCCTTTGCAATGTCGTTTAACTGCATCTCCCAGCTTGCCGTCAGCTCCGGCTTTTTCAAATCCGCCGGAACCAGCTTCAGAAGCTGGCGTGCTTTCGAGGTCAGATAGATCTCATTGCCTTTTTTCTCCAGCAGAAAGCTGCGGAACAGCTTCTCGATGATATCCGCACGGGTCGCAACCGTTCCAAGGCCGCCCGCCTCACCGATCGTTTTTACCAGGCTGCTGTCGCGGTTTTCCATGTAGCGGACCGGATTTTCCATCGCGGAGAGCAGCGTGCCTTCCGTGAAGCGTGCCGGAGGTTTTGTCTTTCCTTCGCGGAGACTGATCTTCGGCTGCCCGATCTTCATGCCTGCCTCCAGAAGCGGCAGATTCTGCTCCCGCACCTCTTCTTTCGCCTCATCCTCTTCGTCGTACCGGTTATCCTCGTACGCCTCCTGCCAGCCTTTCTCGACCATGCGCTTTCCGCGCGCAGTAAACCATTCCTTTTCGATGGAAGCCTGGATCACCGTCTCTTCATATACACACGGCGGCAGCAGTACCGCAAGAAAACGGCGCACAACAAGATCATAAATGCGGCGCTCCTCGTTCGAGAGTGCGGATAACTGCACGTACTGCTCCGTCGGGATAATGGCATGGTGATCGGAAACCTTCGCATCATTGACAAATGAGAGCTTTCCGTTCAGCGGACTGCGCTTCGCCTGCTGGGCCAGTGCTTTGTACGGGCCGATGCTGACCGCATCCAGCCGCTCTTTTAACGTCGGCACAATATCTTTCGTCAGATACCGTGAATCTGTCCGCGGATACGTAAGGACTTTATGGGTCTCATAGAGGCTCTGCATCAGATTCAGCGTCTGTTTTGCCGAATAGCCGAACCGTGCGCTCGCATCGCGCTGCAGCTCCGTCAGATCGTAGAACAATGGCGCTTCTTTCTGCTTTTTCTTCTTTTCTACGTTCTGTAAGACAAGCGGATACCGTTTTGCATTCTCTGCGATCTGCTTTGCCTTTTCCGGATCGGAGATTCTTGTGCCGCCCGATTTTTCATCTTTCCAGGTGTAGACCACACCGCCCGCCGCGGCCGTCACCGTGTAATACGGTTTCGGGACAAATTCACGGATTTCCTGCTCGCGCTGTGCGATCATAGCAAGTGTCGGCGTCTGCACACGGCCGCAGGAAAGCTGTGCATTGTATTTACAGGTCAGCGCCCGCGTCGCATTGATGCCGACGAGCCAGTCCGCCTCGGCACGGGAAACAGCAGCGCGGTAGAGATTGTCGTACTCTTTCGCATCCTTCAGATTGGCAAAACCCTCACGGATCGCCTTGTCCGTCACAGAGGAAATCCAGAGACGCTTACACGGCTTCTGGTTATGTGCTTTGTCGAGAATCCACCGCGCCACCAGCTCACCCTCGCGTCCGGCATCGGTTGCAATGACAATCTCATTCACATCCTTCCGCGCAAGCTGTGTCGTCACCGCATGGTACTGTTTTCCCGTCTGCGGAATGACCTTGATCTGCAGTTTTTCCGGCATCATCGGCAGAACTGCCATATTCCATTCCTTATACTTTTTGTCATAGTCTTCCGGATCTTTTAACGTCACCAGATGGCCGAGCGCCCAGGTAACGATATACTTGTTTCCCTCCAGCGCTCCGTTTTCTTTTTTGCTGCACCCCAGTACGCGCGCAATGTCGCGTGCCACGGATGGTTTTTCTGCAATTACCAGAGTTTTCATAAAATGTCTGCTCCTTTTATAGCTCTTTATACTGTTTTACAATTTCCTCCCGGTCTTTTCCGAGAATAAAGTAATAATCGATCTGTCCGTCCCCGGCGGTATGAAGATACGTTCCAAACGTCCGCACATTGCACAGCAGTGCCGTCCGGGACGCGGCGGCCGCAATGCCGTAGCCGCGGTTCGAAACAAACAGCGGCATCCGCGCCTGCTTTCCGCCAAAAGAGACGTAGCGCGCCTTCGCGGTCAGATCCAGCCACTCGGTCGAAAGAATGCCTTTTGCTTTCAGCTTTTCGGAACCGCTCCAGTCGAAGAACGTCCATGTCATGCCGCCGTCGATCATGCGCGGCTCGTCACGCTTCTCGGAAAGGATTGGTTTGTTGTCCGGCGTCAGGAACTGCACCGCGCCGTCCTTTTTTTTCTACCATGACGCGCAGCTTTTCCGTCTCGACCAGAACCGCCGTCTTCGATTCTTTCGCACTCCACGGAAACGCGGTGTCTGCCTCGGCTTCCAGTACGTGTCCTGCACTTTTGCGGTCACACCTTTTACGAAACTGATGCGGATCACCTCCGGCGTGATCGGGGTGATACGTAAAATGCCGTACATGCTGGCAATCTCAACCGCCGATTTTCCTTTCTTCGCCCATTTCACCGCACACTTGATCTTCGAATGGCCCTTGATGCGCAGCAGCTCGTTTTCCGGGATTGCACCGAAAGCGTAAGGTGAGGTATTCAGGCGCTCCGTCTTCTCGGCTTCTCCTGGTACCATACCTGCTCCGCCTGGTCTTTTTGCACTCTGCACTCCGGCCGTGCCCGTTCCATATTGCATTCCTGCCTGTGTTCCTGCACTCCGTCTGCTTCCCGGCGCTTTGCCGCCTGCCTTTCCATGATAAGCCGCACCAGCAAAAATAGATGACACCCCTTCCGGTGCACGCTGCTGCATTGTCTTTGCGGCAATTTCTTCTCCCGTTTCTGCCGCAGCCCTCCGCGTTGCCGTACTGCCTTTTGCCATCACCGCTGTTCCGGTCGTGCTTGTATTTCCAAGCGCCATTCCCGGCCTCTGCTCCGGCTTGATCACAATCCGTTTCGGTCCATGGCTGTTCCGCTCGTCCATCTCCTGAATGCCGATCGCGCGGTTCTCCTCACGCGCCTCCTTCTGCGTCAGCGAAACCTTCTCATACTCTTTCGCCTTCGTCAGCGTCTCCATGGCAAATTCCTGATTGTGACGGCCCTTCGGCGCTTCTTTGGCAAGGATTCCCGTCAGTTCTCCTGTATACAGCACCGCCAGCTCATGCAGTGCCCGCGTCGCCGCCACGTAAAGCAGCTTCACCTGCCCGTCATTTTCAGGATATTTTTCTTCCGTCGGATCAAGAAGCAGCACCGCATCGAACTCAAGACCTTTCGTATATGCCACCGGGAGCACCATCACGCCCTCGCCGAACTCTGCCGTCTCGAGATCCTCCTCCACAACCGGCACGTATTGTTTCAGCTTCCGCGCCGTATCCGCCGCTTCTGCCTCATCCCGGCATACAACGGCAATCGTCTCATATCCCTGCGCCTGCCATGTCTTGATTGTCTGAACACCCGCGGCGAGCAGCGCCGCTTCATCGTCAAATGCTTCTTTCCGCACCGCCGTTCCGTGCCGCAGCACCGGCTCCACCGGATAGATCGCAAAGTCCCCATGCCGCAGAATCTCGTTTGCAAAATCGGAGATCTCCACCGTATTCCGGTAACTCTTCCGCAGAACGCCGAACGCATCGTACGTGCCGGTCAGAATCAGCTTTTTCAGCTCCTCCCAGTCGTTCAGGCCGTAGGAAAAATGGATATTCTGCGACGTATCTCCCATAATGGTATACGTACAGTCACGCAGACAGTAATGAAGCACCTGGTACGCCATCATCCCGAAATCCTGCGCCTCGTCGATGACCACATGGCTCGCCTCGCGCACGGGATCGTTTTCCTTGATCCGCTTATAGAGGTATGCCAGCGCCGCCAGATCATAGACATCAAAGGAGTTTTCCGGCACTTCCACCGCTTTTCCTTTCTCCGCCTGCTGCTCCAGAAACTGTAAATAGAGATCAAAAATGGATCCCCGCCATTTTCCATCTCCAAAATATTTCTCGTATTTCCGCTTCAGCGCCTTTTTTTCGCGCGCCGGAAACGTCACTTCTTTTCCCGAAACCTCATTCTCAAATTTTGCCAGCAGGATCTCGTTCAGCATGCACATCTTTCCTTCCATGGAAAGTGTGGACTGCTCCCTGCAATAGTTATCAATATACTCGGCGTCCAGAAGCAATGTTCCCGTTTTTTCCAGCCGCACCGGCTCCCGCGGAATCTGCTCTGCCTCGTACGTACGGCAGAAATTTTCCAGATCGAAAAACCAGCCGCTTCCGCCCTTTATGCTGTTTTTCTCATCCGCGCGTCGATGGTGTGTACCATGTACTTTTCTTCGTCCCAGTCCTCATACAGAAGCCGGATGAAAAGCTGCTCCATCGTCATCTGACGGATGCCGTACACATCGAGTTCCGGCAGAACGCTGGTAATGTAGTTCAGCAGAATGCGGTTGCTTCCAATGATATAGAAATCCTCCGGCCGGAAGTCCTCCTCGTAATTATAGAGGATGTACGAAATCCGGTGCATCGCCACCGTCGTCTTTCCGGAGCCAGCCACGCCCTGTACGATCAGATTCGTCTTCGGGGATCTGCGGATAATGAGGTTCTGCTCCTGCTGGATCGTCGCAATGATCTCACCGAGCACCGCTTTTTTGTTCTTCGCCAGATACTTTGTCAGCAGCTCATCGTTCGCTACCACATCGGAATCAAAAAAGTCTTTCAGATGGTCATTTTCAATCTCATACGTCCGCTTTCTTTTCAGATCAATCGAAAAAGTACCCTCTGAACTCACCGTATAGCTGCACGGCCCGGTGCTGTTCTCATAATAGACGGAAGAAATCGGCGCCCGCCAGTCCAGCACAACCGGTTCCGCCTTCTCATCGGAAATGCCGACGCGCCCGATGTAATAGGACTCTAAAAACGAAAGCCGCGGATCCTGAAAATCAATCCGCCCGAAATACGGCTTCTTTCTCGCTTTTTCCAGCCGCGCCATGCCGTGCTGGTACGCATTCAGCTTCGCCGTCGCGTTGTTCCAGAGCGCCAGGCCTTCCGCCTCTTTTGCGTCGTACGTCTCCATCAGATCCGCCAGATCCTCATTCGCCAGCCGGATATCCGCCTTCGCCTGTTCCAGATTCTGCTCGGCAATCCCGATCACCTTCGCAAGCTGTGCTTCCTCCTCTTCCCTCGTAAGTCCGGGAATCTCTGATTTTCTGATGCTTCTTTCCAGTTTCTCTTCTTCCACTTTGTACCTCCTTTTTTACGAAAAACTTCTTCTACATCAGCCCGTTCTTTTGATTCTCTTATTTCCATCCCAATAGACTTTATTTTACCATGCACACGTCTCCCCGGCAAGATACTTCACCCGCTTTTTCGTGCATCAAAAAAGACACCATGCATCTTACACACAGTGCCTTTCCGACTTTTTTTCTTACTGAAGGTAATCCTTAAATTTCTTTTTAAATGCTTCGATATCGTTCGTATGGGCTTCCACAACCGCATCCGGGTTTCCGGCGATCATCAGGACACTCATCAGGGATTTCGCATCAAAGACGCATCGTCCTATTTTTACGTCAACGTCGTAATCCAGGCGTTTCACCATATTTACAAATTCTTCTACACTCTCTACTTCATCAAACTTTAACGGTAACGAAATCATATTTTCTGCATCCTTTCTGCTTTTTGGTCTTTTTTTCATGATTTTGAATTCTTTCTTTTATTTCCTTCAAAATCGGTCAAAAGCTTACACGATATTCCTTTTTTGCTGTTTTTTCTGAAAGTAGTAATGAAATCGCCTTCATTTTCGACTGACACTAAAATAGCATACATCTGTCTCACTGCAAATATCCGTTTTAGACAAAATTCGACGTAGTTTTACAGCAATTTGCTCATATGTTCCGTCTGATTCGTTAAGTTGTTTCTTTTCCGGCACTTTTTTCGTCTGATCTGACGGGCCGGAAGGCCTTACTTGAGAATCACTCTCATGAAAAGTTATTCGCTGAAAATAATATTTCGGATCTTCCGGGACAGGGTGTACGTTCCGGCATCTTTTTTCTGGGTCATCATCAGAAATGTCATATTCTGCTCCGGCACGACTTCCATGTAGCATCCAAGCCAGCCGTCCCAGCCGAACTCGCCCTTGCTTCCCAGCGTTACCGCACGCGTCGGATCTACCAGAACACGCATCAGATTTCCGTAGGAAAATCCTTCCAGACCGATCCAGTTATCAAAGCCTGCCTGCTGTACCGCGCTTAATGTGTGGCCTCCCATAAATTTTACCGTCGCCGGACGGAGAATCTGTACACCGTTGTAGGTGCCGCCGTTCAGCAGCATCTGTGTAAATTTCGCATAATCGTCGATGGTAGATGCAAGGCCTGCTCCGCCTGCCTCATATGCCGGGCGGTACGCCATATCGTTCTGAATGCCAAGGTTATTGTCCAGATAACGGACAGACGGCTGTCCCTCCCTGCAGTCATACACCTTCGCCAGACGATCCTGCTTTTCTGCCGGAACCCAGAAATCGGTATCGTTCATGCCGAGCGGCTCGAAAATTTCTTTTTTCAGAAAATCCCCAAAGCGCATGCCGCTTGCCACCTCAATCACCGCACCTACGACATCCGCCGACGTTCCATAACTCCAGGACTGGCCCGGCTGATACAGAAGCGGGACTTTTCCAAGACGGTTTGCAAATTCTACTGTACTGATCGTTCCGCCGTTTTCTTCCTTAAGTCCGTGGATCACCTCCTGAAAAAGTGCATCGGTCTGCCGTCCCGTCTCATCCGTTCCGCCGTACGTCAGCCCGGATGTCATATTCATAATATCCTCCAGAAGGATCTCCCGCTCCGCTTTTTCTATCTTCCCATCCGCTGTACATACAACCGGGTTCCGGAAGCCCGGCAGATACTTGCTGACCGGATCCGCCAGATCGACGATTCCGCGCTCTACCAGAATCATCATGGCCGTCGCGGTAATCGGCTTGCTCATGGAGTAGAGACGGAAAATATTATCGCGGGAAACCGGCTTTTTCGCTTCGATATCCGCATATCCGCTCTCCAGATAAACCTGCTCCTCTCCGTCTTTGATCACCATCAGAAGACAGCCCGGTGTCTCTCCTTTTGCAACAGACGCATCCATCACCTGCTGCAGTCTTTTCTTTATCACCTGTTCCATGGTATACCTCCATCTAAATTTCATTGTTTTTTCCTATTTTACCTCTCTTTTTGCCCCCTGTCATCTTTTATCTTGCTTTTCTTCTTCTATCCTCATTGTCTTTTTTTTTCTGAAATCTTACAACTTTTCTGAAATTAAGAAAAACCATCAAAAACCATCATTGCCCTATTCCGAAAAATATGCTATTCTATATGTATATATATTTATGAATCTTCAGCTATTTAGAAAAACGAGGTGAACATCTTGCTGAAAACGAATGAATCCGCAGAAAATTATTTGGAAACCATTTTAGTCTTAAGTCAGAAAAAACCCGTTGTACGCGGTGTTGATATTGCAGAAGAACTTGGCTTTAAAAAATCAAGTGTCAGCGTTGCCATGAAAAACTTAAGAGAAAAAGAGCAGATCCGCGTAACGCCGGAAGGCTACATCTACCTGACCGACAGCGGACGCGCGATCGCAGAGATGATCTATGAGCGCCACCAGCTCCTCTCCCGCGGCCTGATGAGCCTTGGTGTTGATGAGCAGACCGCCACGGAAGATGCCTGCCGCATCGAGCATGTCATCAGCCAGGAAAGCTTTGAAGCGATCAAACGTCATCTGCACATGACTGCCGAAAAATAAGCATGACAAAGAAAACGCTGCCGGAGTTCTCTTCTCTCCGACAGCGTTTCTCTTTCCGCCCGAAAGTCTCCCATTTCTTTGCCGGAGCCTTTCGGGTTTTCTTTTTACAGCATAAAAGTATACGTTCCGCTTCCCAGTTCCACGGTATCCGCCGGATCCTCCGTGTTTTTAAACAGGGTTGCCGTTGTATTGACCGGAATCGTAACCTGATACTCTATTTTGTCACCTTTCCGCTCCCATCCGGCAGAAATCACGCCGTACGGGCTGTCTACGGAACCTTTCATAAACTCGAGCGGGCCCGGCTGCGGTTTCAGCAGAATGTGCTGATAACCCGGTTTTGTCTCGTCTCTCTGGATACCAAGTCCCGTGTGATACAGCCAGGAAAGAACGCTTCCGAGAGAATAATGATTGAACGAGTTCATCGCATTCTGTCCGCCGAAGCCTTTTTCCTTCGTGTAGGAATCCCAGTGCTCCCAGATCGTCGTCGCTCCCTGGGTCACCGGATACAGCCACGACGGGAATGCCGTCTGCAGCATCATCTTCCAGGCATCCCCCACAGCGCCCTGCTCGGTCAGCATCTGGTTCAGAATACCCGTTCCAAAGAATCCCGTTCCGACCGTATAGCCGATCGCTCTCGTCTTTCGGATCAGATGCTCTCCTATTCTCTTTCTGTCTTCTGCCACACCATAAGACAGTGCAATTGCATACGAGCACTGCGTATCACACAGCGTTCCGTCCGCATTGCAGGTCTTTCCGGAATCCGGAAGTACAAATGTCTCATTCCAGAATTTCTTCACCTTCGCAGCAAGCGCCTCATACTGATGCTGCTCCTCTGTTCTTCCGAGCGCACCGGCAATCCGGCTCATCAGATCGGCTTCTTTATAATAGAATGCATTCCATAAAAGCAGCAGATCCGTCTCTTCCGGTGCCAGCCAGTCGCCAAGCGGTCCGATCGCCGGATTTACCTTCGTTCCCGGCAGACCCTTATCCTTCATATAGTCCATATATTTCTGCATGCCAGGATAAAATTTCTCCAGTGTGCGGATATCCCCATACTGCCCATACAGTTCCCACGCCATAAAAATACTCGCACACTCATACGTAATGCCGCCGAATCCGCCGCCCACCGGTGCAATCTCCGGGTACTGGCCTTCCGGTGTCTGCAGATCACGCATCGCCTGCAGGTTCCGCTCATAGAATTTCTTCAGGCTGCTGTTGTTGAGCGCCGTATGGCAGAAAATATGCGTATCGCCCGCCCAGCCCATGCGCTCATTTCTCTGCGGGCAGTCGGTCGGAATGTTGATAAAGTTGCATTTCTGTGACCAGGAAACATTCTCGGCAAACCGGTTCAGCAGTTTATGGCTACTCGTAAGGCTTCCATGGAATTCCGTCACAGAAGAATACTGAAGACTCTCTACTTCTTCCAGCTCCGGCGCATGCTCCACACCGCTGATCTCAATATAGCGGTAGCCGTGGAAGGTAAACTTCGGCTGGAACACCTCTTCCCCGCCGCGGCAGATATAAACATCCGTACTCGTCGCATCCCGGTAATTTTCCAGCATCATCGTGCCTTCTTTTCCGGCATACTCCGGCAGATCCGGATAAAGCACCTCCGCATAGCGGATGATGATCTTTGTGCCCGCCTTCTCATGCAGTGTAATCCGCGGTACACCAGCCATCTCCTGTTCCAGATCGTAGAGATACACACCCGGGAACAGCTCTTTTCTCGTCTTTGCCGTTCTCCGGTCCACAATCCGCACCGGCGCATCGTACTCACCGATATATTCCGGCTTCTGCTCATGAACCGCCGGCCAGGACCGTCCAAAGCCCGGCATCGTGCAGAACTCTTCGATCATGACGGTATCCACAACAACTGGCTTTTCCCAGGTGCTGTCATCAAACTCCGGCAGAGAATAAGTTTCGTAAACCTCTGCCCGGCGCGCATCGTACTGCTCTCCGGCAAAGTAGCTGGAAAACAGGTAAGGACCTTCTCCGAAATACTTCCAATCCTCGGTATTTGTTCCAAAGACCTCGCGGCTGCCGTCCTCGTACTTCATGACAACCTTGGCAAGCAGACTCTCCTTGTCTCCAAAGTAATTGAAGTTCTTCACCACAAAGGTCTGTGCCTCGCTCCACCAGCCCGATGCCAGCGTCACGCCGATTCCGTTTCGGCCCGGTTTCATCAGCCCTGTGATATCGTATGTCTGATAGTTCATTCTGTGGTCATACTGTGTCAGACCCGGACGCAGCAGATCTTCCGTGATCTCCTGTCCGTTGATCCGGCAGTCGTAGATACCGCGCGCAGTAATATAAAGGCGTGCCGATACCAGTTTTTTCTCTTTCTGGCAGGAAATACACGACCGCAGCATTGGAATTGAATGATGGGACGGATCTGCCGTAATCTGGCTGTCTTCTACTTTAAAGTATCCGTTTTCCACCGGAATCTGATCCGCAAAGATACTTTTTCCCCCATCCAGCCGTCCTTCCGGCGTCTCACGAACAATTTCCGCGGATGGTTTTCTTACGTTTCTTACGGTCAGATTCTTAAAATATCCTGTCGTCCCTTTTCCTGCATAAAATCCGATCTCATTCAGTCTCGGATACGGCAGCACATCGTTATTTCCTCTCGGATTCAGCTGGCGGCCTGATACTTTCGTTCCAAAAAATCCATGCTCTTCAATGGCATCCACGAGGATGCCGTCGACATAGGCGTATGCCACATTGCCGTCAACCTCTACGGTCAGCTTATGAAAGGCATCGGCATTCTCTGGTGTCAGGATTTCCTGTGTTTTCTCTTTCCAGTTGACCAGTTTCGTAACGGCAAACGGTTTTTCCGCTGTATCCTCCGGCGCATAGCCACGCGGTAAATTTCGAGGCGTGCATCTCCATCCTCAAGGCACACAACATAACGGATATAGTTCTCCCCTTCCATGCCAAGCTCATTTTTCGTATGGTCGTTCAGACGGAAGTCATTGGCTCCAAAGACGATACCCGCTTCTCCCTTCCCGCCTTCCATCCGAAATTCACTCTCGATCGTAAAGACACCGCGGTTTTCCGCGCATACCGTCGCATGCGGTGCGCCGATCCACTCAGCTCCCTCCCATGCTGCATACAAAGAATCCATAAGGCCTGTCTCGAAGGAACTTTCTGCTTCTGCTTTTCCGCCGTGGTTATCCCACACCTCTGCTTTTACCTCATATTTGGTACAGGGCTGCAGTGCTTCTCCTTCATAACCAATCCCTGTTGATACGCCGGTTTCCATTTTTCCGCTGTCCCACACAGTATCTTCTCCGATGCGCACAACGATCCGGCATGCGCTCTGCATCAGATTCTGTTCTCCTTCTTCTGCCGTCAGCAGCCAGGAAAATGCCGGTTTTTTCTCATCCAGCCCGATCGGTGCCATCTGATCTTCAATCAGAATTCTCTCTATCTTCATTTGGTAACCTCCCATTGCAAGTTTTGCCTTCTTTGCTGATTGTATTATACCGTCCAGCAGCTATTTCTGTTAAGATCAGTTTTTGCCCAAAAAAGCGTCTTTATTTGCATCTTTTCCGGTGTTATAATAAAGGAAATTATGAAAGAGAGGTACCATCAAATGAAAGTATTATTAATCAACGGAAGTCCTCACGCAAAAGGCAGCACTTATACTGCCCTGCACGAAATGGAAAAAGTCTTTACAGAAAATGGTATTGAGGCGGAAATCGTACATATCGGAAATAAAGATATCCGCGGCTGTGTTGCCTGCGGTGCCTGTTCCAAGCTCGGAAAATGTGCTTTTTCCGATATGGTAAATGAGGTTGCTCCGAAATTTGAAGAGGCTGACGGCCTTGTTGTCGGAAGTCCGGTTTATTATGCATCTGCAAATGCAACACTTATTGCTTTTCTTGACCGGCTGTTCTACAGCACACACTTTGACAAGACCATGAAAGTCGGCGCTTCGGTTGTCTCTGCACGCCGCGGCGGTCTTTCCGCTACCTTTGATGAGCTGAACAAATACTTCACCATCTCCGGCATGCCGGTTGCTTCCGGCCAGTATTGGAACAGTATCCATGGAAATAATGCGGACGAGGCACAGCAAGATCTCGAAGGCCTGCAGATCATGCGTACCCTTGCACGGAATATGAGTTTTCTGATGAAGAGCATCCAGCTCGGAAAAGAATCCTTTGGTCTTCCGGAAAAGGAACCGCGCGTCGGCACAAACTTTATCCGTTAATT
Organism: Blautia sp. OF09-25XD; assembly: GCF_003482095.1. Classification (NCBI taxonomy): domain Bacteria; kingdom Bacillati; phylum Bacillota; class Clostridia; order Lachnospirales; family Lachnospiraceae; genus Blautia; species Blautia sp. OF09-25XD. The sequence goes on along the minus strand of NZ_QUMG01000021.1, from coordinate 853 downwards.
TATCTGTTAAGCAAGATGCCGTATTTCAGACTTTTTTCTATGTCTGGAATACGGCATCTTTTATAGCTGGAAGAAATTTTATACACGAAAAAAGCCTGCTTCCGCAGACTTTTTAAAGCGACCCGGATCGGGATCGAACCGACGACCTCCGCCGTGACAGGGCGGCGCTCTAACCAGCTGAGCCACCGGGCCAGACATATACAGAATATAAAATATAGAACTAAAGTGGACCTTCAGGGACTCGAACCCGGGACCGACCGGTTATGAGCCGGTTGCTCTAACCAACTGAGCTAAAGGTCCAAAGAGCCGATGATCGGACTCGAACCGATAACCTGCTGATTACAAATCAGCTGCTCTGCCAATTGAGCCACATCGGCATACATAACAAATATTTTATATTCAGTGACTCCGACGGGAATCGAACCCGTGTTACCGCCGTGAAAGGGCGATGTCTTAACCGCTTGACCACGGAGCCATATTTACTTTTTGAAAGAACTGACCTGTAAGAAACTCTTACAGGCCGCATTCACTCCCCGAGTTGGGCTCGAACCAACAACCCTTCGGTTAACAGCCGAATGCTCTACCATTGAGCTATCGAGGATTATTTAATTGAAGATATTTGATATACCTTCAAAACCGCATACACTACACATCTATCATTCCATTTCTGTGAACACAACCATTCAGGTCAAGCCCTCGACCGATTAGTAACAGTCAGCTCCATGCCTTACGGCACTTCCACCTCTGCCCTATCTACCTCGTCGTCTTCAAGGGGTCTTACTTCTTTCGAATGGGATATCTCATCTTGAGGGGGGCTTCACGCTTAGATGCCTTCAGCGTTTATCCCTTCCCG